>CANGXK010000005.1 GCA_947457715.1 Gemmatimonadota bacterium | reverse complement strand
TCCCCTCTGGGAGACTTCCTCGATCACCATTGTGACTACTGGGCAGGGTGCATCCTGGTGTTCGCGTGGTGCGCGATGCTCGGCACGCTGGTGACGCCGCTCATGATGGTGATGACATGGCTCATGGTGGCGGGGTTTACGACCACGTACGCCGAGCGGGCAACGCAACGGCGCCTGCACTTCACCGGGTGGGGCACGCTCGAGGGGATCGTGATCTCGTCGCTGTTCTACGGCAGCTGGGCGATCCCGGCGATGCGCGCGTGGTGGACGGCGTCCATGTGGCCGGGCGGGTGGCCCCGTCACGCCGTCGTCACCGGTCTGGGGTGCGTCATGGCGGCGGGCGTGAGCATGACGATCGTGCGGCGGATGCGCGGGCTGCCGTGGGAGGTCGCGCTGCAACTGGCGACATTGGTGTCGCTTGGCGGGTACATCAGCACGACGGGCGTGGCCCCGCTCTGGGGCTGGGTGGTGGTCGTTCTGTGCGGCGCCGAGTTCGTTGCCCGGCTGATGCATGCGCATACGACCACGGGTGGACAACCGGCGCCGACTTGGCTGGCGGTCGCGGGCGGGACGGCGGTCTGGCTTCTGCCGCCCGGGGTCGCCCGCGCGGGGCTGGTGGTGCTGGGCGGCGCCGTGGCGCTGCAGTACGCGGTAACAATGACGCGCATCATCAGCGGCTGGCGTCGGCACTGGGTCTGGGTCAACGCCCCCCGGGAAACAACGCCTTGATGCCGAAGTAGGCCACCGCGTCTTTCACGGTGGAGACCAGCCGCTGGGCGAGCCCCATGTGCCGGTCGGTGACGTACTCCATCGAGAGCATGACGCGGTCCTCGCCGTCACCGCAGGGCGTCACCATGTGCCAGCAGCGATCACCGTTGAACACCACGAGCGTGCCGGGATGGCTGGCCACACGCACCTCCTCTTCAGAGCGCGCCCCGCTCTTGTGGTACAGACGGGCCACGAGTTCGCTGCGTGACTGTTGGACGAGGCCAAGGAGCACGGTGAAACGTTTGCCCCGGTAGAAGCTGGTGTCGTAGTGCCAGCCGATGTGATCCCCCGCCTCGGTGTAGTAATACACCGCGCAGGCGTGGGCGTCCGACTCCGGGCACGTGAGCAGCGACTCCCCCGTCAACGCCGAGAGCCACGTGATGAACGCCTGCGAGTGATACAAGGCGTGGATCGCGGGCGCGTGCTGCCGCACGTCGAAGTACGACACCGACCCACCCTTCTTCATCCCCGGCACGTAGTTCCGGTTGATGCGCGGGCGGAGGGCGTGTGCCTCGGCGACGAGCGGGGCGAGCACGGCGGCGTCCACGAACTCCTCGAGCACGGTGAACTCCTCGCGCTCGAGATGGGCAGGATGAAGACGAACGGGATCGGCAACGAACGCAGCGTTCATGGGATTCGGCATCAGGGGGTCGACACTCTCACCGTGGCACGCCAGACGGCGCGCCCGGCGGCGACATGCCAGCCCCACGCCATCACCGCGACCACATACGTCGCAAGGTACGCCCCCTGCTCAGCAACCGGCCACACGTCTGCCGTGGGAACGCCGCCCAGCCGCGCCACCCAGACAGCGACGAAACGCCAACCCGCCATCACCAGCACCACCTCACCCAGCGCACGGTCGGGGGTGCGACGGGCGACCACCAAGGTGAGGAGCAGCAGCAGGGGGATCTTGGCGAGGATGAAGGGGAGGAACCACTGCACCTGCAACTCCACGAGGTGGGCGGGGAATAGGAGGTAGAGAAACCCCCACTCGAGATTGCCCGCGAGCAACCCACAAGCCAACGCCCACGCGCCACCCACGAGCCCGACGTCCCGGACCACCGTCAGCGTTGCCGGGAGCGAGCGCCGCCCGACGACTGCCGCGGCCAACAGGAAACCGTCCACCCACGGGAACAGGTAGATCGGCAGGCGCAGCGTGAAGTACAGCAGCAGCTGCAGGAGCGCGATCAGCGCGAGTCGGCGGTGGGCCTCGTCGCGCGCGCGCTGCACGACGAGCGCGACGAGCACCATCACGCCGAGGATGAGCGGGCGTTCGAGCACTCGGAATTCCACGAGGGCAAGCCCCGTAGTGACAACGATCGCCAGGGGCCACCGTACACGACCGGCGTCGCGCAGCAGCAGCAGCTTGGCCACGACACCGGCGGCATAGAGCGCCACGATCATCGTAACGCCGCCGGGGCGGAGCGGCTCGACCAGCGGTGGCAGCGCGAGCCCCAACGCGAAGGTTGCTGCCAGCAACCCGATCGCACGCAGGAGGTCACGGTGGCCAAGTGCCGGCGGCGGCAGGAGCCACCGGCAAAGGGCCGCGACCCCGACTGCGAGTACAAATACGGCGAGGGCGATCAGATACTCTCTTGGTGCGCGGCTTATGCCGTACGCGGCCGGCATGGCGAGTGGCGCGGCCAGCGGCGAGGCCAATGACGTGCCGGCGCCAGCCGCCACGGTCACGGGGATCGCCTGCCGGATGGCGGCGAGGTCATAGGGGCCGCCGCGGAGGGTGATCCCCAGCGCGTGGCTCGCGACGTATCGGAGGTTGGTCATCGGGAGCGGCGGGAGCTTCGCACCGGCGGTGACGTCGGGGCCGATCAGCAGCCAGAACGCAGGGATGTCAAAGCCTGTCTTGTGCTCTCCCGTGTCGGTGTGTCCGTGATCGCCGTAGACGAGCAAATAATCGTCGGGCGCGCGCGCGGAGGCGAACGCGGCGATCACGGAGTCGGTCTGCCGCGCCGATGCGCGATAGCGCGCCGTGGCGGTTCCCTCCTCGTGGGCCACCCAGTCGAACGACTCCCAGTGGCAGACGACGACGTCGAACGGTTCCTCTCGGTAGGCGCGGAGTGCGATCCCCGGACGTTCCCGGTCGGTATCGTACATGTCACGGCCACTGTCGGCAGGAAAGCGCTCGGTGAAGACCGGCCCGAACTGTGTGAATGGCTCACGCGCCACCACCAGCGTGCGGCGTCCGAGCCCATGCACGTCGCGAAAGAACGACTCGATGGGAAGGGCGCGGAAGCGGAAGTTGCGGACGAGGTTGACGAGCTGCGTTTCTGCGTGTCCGGTGAATGCCGCGCGAACAGCCGGGATGGTAAATCCTTCGTAGACACCGAGGAGGCTGCCGGAAGCTCCGTCGCGTCGCAGTCGGGCAACCGCTGGAAAGAGCGTGCTGTCGCGGGCAGCCTGGTCACGCCAACTATCGACGAGAAGAATGAGCAAGCGGGTGCCTTGGCGTGTACCGTCGATCGCGGCGATGCCCGGGTCCAGCGGGCGCGGAGCACGGTTGACACGGTCCACAAGAAACAAGGCGCCGACGGCGGCGCCGAGCACGAGCCCGGCGACCAGCAGCGTGCGCAGCGTGGCGATGATGGGTCCCATCACGTGGCGCAGGGAAGCCGCTCTCGCTGACGGAGGGCCGCCTCGTCGATGCGGCGACGGAGGTCGCGGCGCAGCCAGTCATCGACCGGCGCCCGTCCCGGGAGGGTACATACGATGCGCAGCAGCTCCTCGGCCTCCGCGATACGCCCTGCGCTGGCGAGAAAGCGACCGAGATCGTGATGATAGGGTAGTGAAGCGGGGGCGAGTCGCACCGCAGTCCGGTACTCACGTTCGGCGTCCGCGGCCGATGCCCGCCGGATTTCCCCGATGCCGGTCGCCGAGGCGATAAACATCCGGAAGGGCCAGGAGTACCGGGCCCCTTCCTCGTGAAAACGGGCGATGATCGCGTGCGCGCCCGGATGCAGTGAGTCGAGCGTCAGCGCGCGCTGTGCCTCCCGAAACGACTCGCGTCCAGCGCGAATGGCGCCGGTGACGTCCGCCCGCCGGGCGCGCCGTCCGAGCGCGGCGGCGAGCCAGTAGTGGGCGTCGGCGTCGGCGGGGGCAGCCGCCAGAGCGGAGCGGGAGAGCCTGATGGCGTTGTCGATCCAGCGGTCCACGCTATCACGGTCGGCCGCCAGGTAGGCCGCGGCCAACGCGGCCGCGCGCGGATCGGCCGGTGGCGCTTGCGCCGGTGGCGCTTGCGCCGGTGGCGCTTGCGCCGCCAGCGGCAACGCAGCCCCGAGGGCCGCCGCGAGCACGAGGGTGCGATAAATCACCGCGTAGCCCTCGCCAAGCCAGCGCAGGCGCCGGGTGAGCGCGAAGGAAATGGGGAGGAACAGGAGCGCAACCACCTGGTACAACTGCAGCGCCAGCAATCGCCGGACAAGATGGTGTTCGCCCAAACGGCGGTGCAGCACGTGCAGCAATACCCCCTCCCCAACGAGCTTCGTTCCTACAAACGCCGCCCAGCTCGTGAACGGCACGCTGGCCCACCCGGCCAGGAAGTGCCACAGCACGCCGAGCCCCCAGGTAAGCGTGACAACGAGGCCGACGGCGACGGCGGGTCGCTCGGCGACACCGCCGCCAAGCCATCGCCGGAGCTGCGAAAAGAGCAGCCACGGCGTAGGCACGGGAACGACCGTCACCGTGGTGGGGAGGTCGGCGGCCAGTCGGATGGGACGGCCGTCGCTCCGCGCAATCTCGAAGAGCGCCAGATCTTCCGCCACGAAGACGCCACGCGTTACCAGCCCGCCCGCGCGCCGATACGCGTCCGACCGGATCCCCATGTTCGGCCCGATGCAGACGAATGGCATGCCAAAGCCGGCCGCAGCATGGCTAAACGAGAGCAGGAACTGCAGCATCACCCCTTCGAACCACCCCCACCACCACTTTGGCGTGACCGATAGCGCGCCACCCACCATCACGGCGTCAGTGCCGGCCAGACCCATCAGGTGTCGAACCCATGACGGAGGCATCGCCCCGTCGGCGTCGGTGATCAGGATCCACTCCCCTGTGGCGATGTCCATGCCGTGCGCGAGACCGCGGGCCTTGCCGTCGAGACCAAGGTCGGGCAACGTCGCCGTATGCAACACGACGGTGTGCGCGTGCACCGCCGCGAACCGTTCGAGCAGCGCGCCGGTATCATCGGTGGAGCGGTCGTTCACGAGCACCAACTGCAGCTTGTCGGCAGGGTAGTCGAGTGCGGCCAGCGCGGCCAGGCAGCGCGGCAGGTCCTGTGCTTCGTTCCGCGCGGTGACCACGACGCTGACCGTGGGTGCGTCGGCATCATGAACCGCCTGGCTGCTTCGGAGGCGAGAGAGCCCCACCAGCAGCAGCGTCAGGAGAGGGAAGTAGCTCCACGGCCACAGCAGCCACCAACTGTGCCCAAGGGCATCGGGCGCCATACCGAGCGTTGCCATAGTGGGAATCTAGTGATTCGCAGGATGTTGGGTGACACGCGAAAATGCCCCTGACGACATGAGGCATTGCCCCTCTCCCCTGATTCCTCAGCCGGAGGTTCCCCTATGACCATCTTGCCCCGCCCTTTCCCTGTCCCCTAGCCGTGGAAAGGTCCACCCTGCGAACACCCGATGACGTCGCCTACATGTTGCAGCTCCACGCGATGGGCTGCGCGAAGAACACGGTCAACACGTACGTGACGCAGGGCGATTGGCGCCCGCCGGCGCGCCCTGGCGCAGTGGTCGTACGTATTACGGCGAAGTGCAGTACGCACCTCTACGCTCCGCACGCGCGACGAACGGCTCTCGGAGTTGCTGGCGTGGGCGGGCGGTGTGCCGGCATTCGGAGACGCCAGTGCTGCTCGCTTCAGCCGCCGCGTGCGGGAGAGCAAGCGGGTGGATCAGCTAGTCAATCGTGCTGGCGGGCGTGGACTTCGTGAAGGCGCTCAGGGCGTACGTCGATGCCGCGGGTGGGAAGACGGCGTTGGGAAACCCGCGGGCAGCGTGCGTCATTGAGCCGAACGGCAAGATTGGAAGTCGCAACCGGCTGCTCTGGCTCATCACGCTCGATGCTGGCGACAGCCGCAGTGCTTGTGCAGTAGCCGGTTGCGCGAGGGTTGCCGGCGCAATTCAGCGTCGCGCTGACCCTGATGAAGCGCGCAGTCTGCCGAAGCCGGGATCAAGAACCGCGCGGACCGTGCGGAGGAGAATTGACAGGTCGCCGCTAGCAGAGCGGTCGCGCACGTAGGCCAGCTCGACTTCACTGCGACGCGGATAGGCGAGGTGATGACGTCCGCTGACCGCCCACGCGCCGGTGATGCCGGGACGGACCGACAGCAGCGTCAGCACCTCTCCGGCATAGTAGTGGAGCTCCTCGGCAACGATAGGGCGCGGGCCCACGAATGACATTTGCCCCATAAGCACGTTGAACAACTGCGGCAGCTCATCAACGCTCGTCTTCCGGAGCCAGCGGCCGACGCGCGTGATTCGCGGATCGACATGGTCCGGCAGTTTGAAGTCATGGGCGTGATACAGCGCCAGCAACGCCGGTTCCTCCTGCAGCCGACGCTCGGCGTCCTGACGCATTGTACGCAATTTCCAGCACCGGAAACGGCGGCCTCCGCGTCCGATGCGGACATGGCCGAAAATCGGCAACCCCGGACTCTCCACCCGCACCGCCAGTGCAGCGAGGCCAATCACTGGCGCGGCCAGTAGGAGGGCACCAGCCGCTGCGGCGAGGTCCACCCACCGCTTCACCCGATCGAAGCGGCGGCGCCCCGATGCTATGGCCACCTCGACGAACGGATGATCTCCTTCCCACACCAGCACCGGCTGTAGCACGGAGTCGCGCGAGGACGGTGCCAGCGAGAGCAGCCGGCAGCCCAGCACAACGGCCAGTTCTCCACACAGCGTCAACAGGGCGCGTGAAACGGCGCCAGTGACCATGATGGCGTCAGCTCGCTGCGCGGCGACCAGCTGCCGAATGTCTTGTCCCGGGAAGCCACCTTCGCCATCCACGCACGGCACCGCGCCGACCACCGTGAATGCGCTCCCCTCGGACACCCCGGGGTGTTGCATGGCGTGGGAAATTTCGTATGATTCGCCCAGCAAAATGACACGCAACGCGGGCGACGAGCCGCGAGGGAGCGTAACGCCACGACCAATTGACCGAAAGCGGACGCCGCGTGATTTGAGGGCACCATTCATCGTAGCAAATCTACGATTCTTCACTCTGCCTAGCAAGGAAGTGCTTCCCGTCTTGACGCGGCGACGGAGCGTGTTTTAGATGCAGGGTCATGCACGTCTCGCTCGCGGTTTCGTGGTAAGTCAACTCAGCGCCCGCCCCGCGGTGCGCGGCGAGCTACGGGTCGCGATTGTGCACGAATGGCTCGTCGCGCCCGCCGGATCCGAAGCGGTGCTGCAGGAGTTGGTTCGATTGCTGCCCGCGGCCGACCTCTTCTGTGTCCTCGACCGCCTGACGGCAATCGATAGAGCCCGACTGGGGGTAGGACACCCGCGTACCACGTGGCTGCAGCGCCTGCCCTGGGCGCAACACTACTACCGCGCGCTCCTGCCCCTGATGCCGCACGCGATCGAGCGGTTGGATCTCTCGGCGTACGATCTCGTCATCTCCAATTCCCACGCCGTGGCCAAAGGAGTAAGGCCCCGTCCGGGCGCAGTGCATTTATGTCATTGCTGTTCGCCAATCCGTTACGCATGGGATCTTCGTGAACAGTACCTGCGGGAAGCCGGGGTGAGTCGTGGACCGGCGGGGTGGATCCTGCGTCAACTGCTGGAGCGGCTTCGGCGTTGGGATGCTGCTGCGACCGATCGCGTGAACGCGTTTGTGGCGATCTCGCACTTTATCGCGGATCGCATCGCCCGTGCTTATAGACGTCCGAGCGTGGTGGTCTACCCGCCGGTCGATACCGACTACTTCACGATCGACGACACAGTCGCTCGCGGCACGCACTACCTGACGGCTTCGCGCCTTGTCGGATACAAGAAGATTCCCGCGATCGTAGAAGCATTTCGCCATCTCCCCGACAGGCAACTCGTGGTAATCGGCGATGGTCCCGACCGGAGCCGGGTGCTGGCAGCTGCCGGCGGGAACGTGACGTGGCTAGGCCACCAATCGCGCGAGCGGCTGCGCGAGGAGATGCGCCGCGCCAAGGCCTTTCTCTTCGCAGCCGAAGAGGATTTCGGGATTGTACCGGTGGAGGCGCAGGCGTGTGGTACCCCGGTGATCGCGCTCGGAAGGGGGGGCAGCCTTGAAACGGTGTCTGGTGACGCTCGTCATCGGACCGGCCACTTTTTTGATACCGTGTCGCCGGAAGCCATCGCGAACGCCGTTCGTGAATTTGAGGCGTTGCCGGCGATCGAGCCAATGGCCTGCAGAACGCAAGCTGAACGGTTCACGGTCGCGAAGTTTCATGAGGGAATGCGTCGCGCGATTCTCGAGGCGGCACCATCCGCGGGGTCACAATTCACGCGAACGAACGTTGATTGCTAATCAGCGGCCCTGACGTGCTGGACCAACAGTCTCGTGGATCACTGCAGGCTCCATCGGCTGCCCACTGACAAGTAGGCCGATCTCGCATCACGGGTGGGTTGGCGATTCACATCGAGAACATAGCCCGCACGAACCGAAATTTCGTGGTTCCCGATGAATCGTACCCCCGTTGATTCCAATGCCCACTGTGTCCGTGCTCTCGCCCGCACTTGTCCTTCTCCGGAGCCATCGGGCATCGCTCGTGAGGTGAGCATGACGCCGAATCTCCCACCCTGTCCGTATCGGTCGACGGACAGCTCAAGGCCACCGGTTCTCTCCAATAAGCTGGTACCGAGCAACTGTCCCCGCTGGGTGTGGCCCTGCGTGACCGGGGCGTGCTCATAAAAGAATACCTGGGGGCGATTCAGTCGGGAGATGGATCCGATGCGCCCATTGGCAACATCACCGCGAATGAGCCAGAACGCGTCGTCTTGCCGGTCCAACCTCTTCGCGAATCCAGCAATCCAAGCGCTGTTATGCTCCGGTTCCACGAGGACATCACGCACGTCGAGACTTCGGTCATTCCGGCCAAACTCGGCATAGACTTCAAAGCTCTGTGCCTCGCTGCGCCATCGGGTGAACGCGCTCAACAACTGGTTGTCGGCCTCGCCACCGAAGTAGATTTGCACGTCGGTGAAGAAAGATCCGAAGGGCGCCGTGAGCGTTTTCGCGGAAAATCCATCGGCAGGCCAAAACTTGTGGTACAGCCGCGCCGCGCCGATCTCGAAGCCGCGTCCACTGCGCGGCTGCCAACTACCGACGAGTCCAGTCACCAGACGATAACGACCCGGACTGACTGGCTCGAAGCCGCTTGGCGAGGCCTTCCCATAGTAAACCTGCCCGCTTAAGCGTCCGATCGGCGTGCGCCATGCGTCCGACGTGCCCACGAAGAGGTGCGGAATGCCCGGTGCGTTGCCGGTAAAGAGCAGCGAATGCCTGAGTCCCGGTCCCCAGCTGCGATTCATCGTGGAAAGGCCCGCGGTGAACGGGCCGAGGTCGAGTCGCAGCTCACTCTGACCGGGATCCAGCCTCGCGTAGGGCCTGCGGCCGAACTGCTGCGGGAGGTCTATAAATCTTGGACGCGCAGCATCCACAAATGGGTTAACGCCGCGTGAGGTACCCCCGTCGAGCACAAAGTCGCGATTCTGGCTATGAAAAAAGACAGGCTCGAGCCGAAGCGACAACGGCCCCATGTGCATCGACACGCCGACAGTCCCCGTCGTGGTCAGTCCGAGCCCGCGCCACTCGGCGCCATCGTTGTAGCTCCACGGGAAATCGCCTGCTGCATACGTCACCATGACGGCGGGCCGCAGAAGCTCCACGCGTCTCGGAGTGGCGGTGAACCGGGACTGCCATGGATGAACCGGCACCGAGTCACGCATCCATCGTCGCGTGGCGCCGAGCGTAAATGGCCGCAACGCGGAACTTTCGCCACTCCACCAACCGCGCAGCTGCATCGCATAGAGGTACTGCGATGCTTCGGTTCCCGAGGTGAGCTCCGCCCACTGGGCGTGCAGCGGAGCTGGAATGAGCACGGTCGAAAGCAGCAGGGTACTCAAGAAGGCCTGCAACGTGGTGCAGGTAGGGATTAGCCGCATCGCTCAATCATGCACTTGTGCGGAGATGTCGGCAACCTGATACTGCGCTATATGAGCCGATGGTATCCGGTGGTCGCGAGCGCGGGAATGTTTATGGTCCCGTGTACATGGCTGAGCGCACAGCCGGCAGGTGCTGACGGAACGCGCACGCGATGCTCGGCCGCGGTGCGCCCGTTCGATGCGGCCTCGGGGCTCACGTCCCGTGCCGATTCAGGGCATTTTCTGCTCCCGCTGGCATCGCGCGATGCGGTACGGTGCGAGGAAGAGTCCCATCCCCATGGCTCACCGAAGCGGCTACGAATCGTATTCCCATCGCTCTCGATGTCTGCGGCGGGCGGGATTCCGGATTCCCGAGGGGATGGCGCGCAATGGGCGGGGAGGGGACTGTCTGCCATGGTACGGACAGGGGTCACCATGGATGCCGGTGCATTCCATCTTGCGCTCGCACCAGAGCTGTGGAGCACGGAAAACCGGTCCTTCGATATCCTGCCCAGTGGCAGCGTGTCCGAGCGCACCGATCGCTCGTCGGTGGCCTCCCCCTTCTACTACGGTGCGCATTCCCTGGACTTGCCGAGTCGTATGGGTGTCGCGCCCGTCCGTGTCGCCTCTCCCGGCCAGAGCGCGCTTTGGTTGTCGTTGCGAGGTGCCGATCTGGGCGTGTCCTCCAGCAACCTGTGGTGGGGCCCCGGGCTTCGGGACGGCCTTCTCCTCGGACCCGGCGCACCGGGCATCCCGCGCGTCTTTGTCCGCACGGCGCGCCCACAGCGCACCCGGCTGGGCAACTTGAGCGGCGAGTGGTTCATCGGAACCCTGACGGAAAGCCGCTGGTTCGACGCGGATGGGTCGAACGACCGTCGGACGTTGGGCGCCGCACGTATCGAATGGTCGCCCACCCGCGCCCCACGTTTTGTGCTGGGTGGATATCGGGCCGTGCAGCGCGTGCGAGCATCAACCCCATTGCGCACGGACATTCCTGACGTATGGCGCTCCACCGTCGGGAGGGCGACTGATCAAATGGCGGGCATCTTCGCCAGCTATACCACGCCGGCCATGCGCGCGTTCGTGGAGGTCGTCAGTCCGCACCCTCCAGCGGGTATCCGCGCGTTGCTCGCCACCCCGGGAGATGACCGCGGCTACCAGATGGGAGTGGAGCGTCGCATCCTCCATGGTTCCTCGGCGTGGCTGCTCCACGCCGAGGTGGCGAACACCGATCCGGGGATCAGCATCCGCGACCGCCCTGCTCGGGATTTCTACGCAGGCGACGTTGTGCCTCACGGCTGGACACACCGCGGCCAGATGCTTGGCGCCGGCATTGGCCCTGGTGGCAACTCGCAGTGGGTTGCTGTTGACCGCGTTTCCCCCCGATTCAGTATCGGCGGCTATGCGGAACGCGTGCGCTGGAATAACGAAGCGCTGACGCGACTCTATCTCCCCACGATTTTCCGGCACGATGTCACGGCCAGGGCCGGCGCCCGCGGCAACCTTCGGGCCTCGCTGGTGGGGCACCTCTACGATATCGCTGTCGATGCCAGCTGGGGGACGCGCTTCAACTATCTTTTCCAGAACACCACGTGGATCCGTGATTTCCGGACGGTGGACGTGCGCGTCCCGCAGCTACGGCTTACGGTGTCGCCGCGCTGACTGCCGACGTGGCCGCAATCCGCTGATTGGCGCGGGCGCCGAGCCACCAGAGCGCGATACCATCGACGATCAGTCGCCCGCTCCACACCCACGCGGCACCCAGTACCCCCGCGCGCGGCACCACCAACCAGAGTGCGGCGAGAAAGAGCGGGAGTTCGACCGAATGGAGTATCGCGACCGCACGGTCACCCCTTCCTGCCTGCAAGTAGGCAAATGGAACCTGCGCCAGCGCGTTCACGAAGACTCCAACCGCCATAATTGGCATGACGTGCGCCGCAACGGGGTCGTACGCCGCTTGAAGCCACAGCTTCAGCAGCGGTTCAGCGAATAGCATGAGCACCAAGGCTGGCACCGCAACGGCGGCGGCGGTGGCAATGGTGGCGCGCCTCGCGATCGCTCGCGCCGCGCGTTCATCAACGGTGCGCGCGGCACTCATCGCGGCAAACAACACGGGCTGCAACGCCACGCAAAACAGGGCCAGCTTGTTCGCCACCTCTTGCACCGCTGCATAACCACCACTCGCGGCGATGGGCAGACCGTTCGCGAGCGCAAATCGATCCCCTTGAACCAGAAACGGGCTGATCACCGCCGAGAGCGTAATCCACCCTCCATCGCGCAGCACTTCCTTCATGGCATCGGGTCTCGCCACCGGAACACGCATTGCGATCATTTGCACTCCGGCATACACCGCGCGCACCAGTACCATCAACATGACCGCATCGCCCGCCGAGTGGGCGAGCAGCGGCAGGGCATACGTAGCCGCAACCGCCGGCATGCGCAGCGCAGTCGCTAGGCGGAACTGCTGGCGGGCCTCAAGCACAGCGCGGCTTGCCGTTCCCCACACGATCGGGAGAATCCCCACGGCCATCCATCGAATGCTCCGAATGGCGTCGTGCTGCAGAGCACCGGGCACATCGAGCGCGCTGGCAGACAGCCGCGGAGCCGCGATCCACAACGCTGTCCCGATCGTGCATGCCAGGATCGCCAGTGCGACATGAGCACTCCATACAATGGCGGGGATTTCCCCATCACGCCCGCTGGCGTGTCGGGACGCGACGGCGCGCGTGAGACCGCGCCCGATACCGAAGTCGAATTGACCGAACCAGCCGATGAGCCCCCACGCCAGGGCCACGATGGCGAAACGGGATGCCCCCCAACGCTGAGCACCGATCGGCAGCGCCGCCAGGGCGACAACCGAGGGTACGACCCACCCCGCCAAGCTCACGATGACGTTACCCGACAATCGCCGCGGAGCGACTAAGGCATCGAGGCGCAACTCACCCGCTGTGCGTTCCGCCGGCAAGGTCACGGCGGAGGAAGCCGGTAGACCAATCCGTAGCGCAGGTTGCCATCGTCGTGTGTCTGGAGCGTAAGCCCCGTGGCGGTGAACACCGTACCGGGTGCCCAAGGTGCCGGCGGTTCCACGCGTACATCACCGGTCACGACACCGCTTTCCGAAGGACTCAACTCCAAACGCAACCACCCATCGGTGCCGGTCACCAGCGACACGCTACGCTGCGACAAGGTGGGGCCTCCTGTTTGCGTCCACGTGACGCGCGCACCACGAAGCAATTGGTCATCATGTGTCTTGACCTCGATCACGTACCGGAATGCCGGGCCGAAACCGAACGCGCCAGCGAAGCGCAGTTCGTCGGTCTCGAAGGTGCGCAGGCGGATGTTGCGTACGATGCGCGGCGATTCGTTGGCAGGATACAGCGTAGCCTCCAGCTCCACGATGCCCGTGTCCTGCACGCTAGGACGCCATTCGATGCGCCCGGTGGGACCGGTGATGCCGCTGAAGAATGCTGGATCGACAGCCACCCCGCCCGTACGCCGCAGCTCGACGCGGGTGTTGGGCGCGGGTCGCAGGACATCGTTACGCCAGAACTCCAAAGCGTAGGCCCACCGATCACCGATGCCAATGCCACCGAGCGTGCGAAGTGCCGTAGAGTCGTACGTGGCAATCGCCGTGTTACGATACACGCTCTTCTGGCGCCCATCGGCTGTGGTCACGCTGAGGTTTCCGACCGTCGTGCCATCCTCTCGTGCAATCAGGGGCAGCACGAAGAAACCAGTACGATCAGCCGTCGCCGTGACGATGGAATCCTCCAGCGCCACCCCCCCGGTGCGCTGAAACGAGATCGTGGCGCCCTCCGCCTTTTGATTGTTGCCGCGCACGAACAACTCTCCAGCGTAGCGCATGCTGCTGCCGAAGGGGAAAACGCCTGCAAACGGGAGGGAGTCACCGTCGTAGCTCGCCAGACGGACATTGCCGATAGTGCGTACTCGTGCATCCGCAGTAACAATCGTCAGGTTTCCCACGACGCTGCCAGCAGCTAGGACGTCCGCGCTCAACTCTAGTCGTCCCGTTGAATCGGTCGTTCCCTTCAGCACCGATGGCGCAATGGCCGGGCCACCGGTCTGGCGAAACTCCACGTCGGCGCGTGCCGCTGGCACCATGCGGTCCTTCCGGAACAGCGCAAGAACCCACGCCCACCGATAGCCCACCCCCCAACTCTTCGAAAACCGACTGGCGGTCGAGTCGTAACTGTCGAAGCGCACCCCCGGGTACGTGCTTCGGCGCGTGCCATCAGCACTCTCGATCAGCAGATCGCCGTTCACTGTTCCCAACGAACGATTAGGCAGGGAGAGCATGAAAAACCCATCCGGACCGCTCGTGGCGCGCACGACGTTGCTGGCCAGTGGAATTCCCCCGGTGCGCGTGAAGACAATGCGCGCACCCGCAAGCTTCGCTCCATTGCCGCGCGCATACACCTGCCCGCCATAGTCCATGCGCCCGCCTACGACGAATGGTCCCATGGGAATCGGCAATCGCCATTGCTCCGACACCGGCACGGTGAACCCCTGCAGTTGCGTAGCTCGGGAAAAACTCGGATGCGAGACCGTAAGAATGCCAGTGGATTCCCCGACGTCAGTGCTTCCCGCCATGTACAGCGAAATAATGCCGCCAGTGTTGGTCGGCTCGCTGCTCACGAAAACGACCGGTACGCCGGCCGACGGCGTAAAGGAAACAGAGGCCCCAACGACCGGCGTCCCGTTGGAGCGCAACAGGGTGCCTTGAAAGCGCACAAAGGGACGGCTGTTCCACCGCCCAAGCTCCTGCACCTCCCCCCGAGGGGTCGCGGGTGTTGCGGGCACACGCACGACATATCCTTGCTCACCAGGTGCTTCGACACGCACCGCGATGACGCCACCTGCTGCCGTCGCATTGGCCGGCACCGATAACGTCCAGCGACCATTCGCTTCAGTCACGGCCTCCGTCCCATCCACCCGTATTCTCGCACCGCGAATGGGGGCGCCGCTTCTCGGCTCGACAATCTGGCCCGCCAGTGTGATGCGCGGAGTCATACTGCATCCGATCACGCCACTACACGGGTCACACGCGCCCACCAGTGGCACCAGCAGGGCGACGGGTAGCGCGCGACGAATCACCCGAACGCGCCCCCAGAGAATCCACAGTACGTGCATCACGAACGGCAGCAGCAATGAATTGGCAAAAAGCGAATGGACGACAACCGCACCCGTCGCGGCCGTGGTTCCAGCCGCGAGCGCGCGGTGTTCGGGATTCGGACTCGCGCGCCACACCCCACGACACATCCCCACGACGCAACGCAGCAGAACGAGATAGGCTGCTAGCCCAAGGAATCCCGTCATCGCTGCCACGAACAACAGGCCACCATCGAAAGAGACCTCGGCGCCACCGATCGGTGTCCATCCATACGCCCGTTGTGCCGGACCAATGGCATTGAACCCCACACCCAACCAGGGATGATCGAGCAGCATGCGGATCGACCTCGTCCACGGGATGAGACGCTGAGCGGCAGACCCATCAATGCTCAGCTTCCCAAAACTCGCGGCGAATTGCAGGTACAATGCCAGAAAGGGGATCAACGCAACGCCGCCAAGAATGGTTACCCCCGCAAGACGCCGGCTTGCTCCACGCGCAATCAGCAGTACGACGTAACCGACAAGGCACGCCAGAACGGACGACCGCGAAAGTGTGAGGAGCATAGCGAGCGAGAGCACAATCAAACGCCCCAGTCGCGGTTGCTGCTGTTCGATGACACGCGCGAGTTCAAGTAGCAGCGCAATCACGACCAGCACTCCGGCAAAGTTCGGATCGAGCAGGGTGGACACGAGACGGCGGCCTTGCTGATCCCACTGCTTCTCTCCACCCCCCCACGGAACCAGTTGCGCAAATCCGGGCAGGAATGCTGCCTGAAACACCCCGAAGCACGCCAGCATCAGTAGCGCGCGTTGCATGAGCTGCACCGCCCGGTCACTCTCGTCGTCGGTGAGTGAGGTGGTCATCAGCCAGTACCACCCGGCGTACAAGAGCCACCGCACGAGGAACGAGGCAGGTCCCGCGAGGCCTGCCACGTCCAGCTGCCAAAGGGACTTGGCCTGTACCAGGGACGCGATGCCTACGCCGGTGAAGAGCAGAATGGCTCGCCCGACGCCGTCGAGTGGGAGGCGTCCTGTTCGCCGCACTTGCCAAACCAACGTGAGCCACAACGGAAGCAGGAGCAGGTCGCCAAGTGCGACCGGTGCAGGTCGGCCTGCGATCTCCCCAATCGGTAGGCGCCCCAAGTTCCCCGTGGCAAGTGCAAGGGCGCCACAGGCCACTAGAGTTAAGGGATTGAGGATGCGCGACGTCACCTATCAGTGCGCGACGATGGCAGTGGAGCCACCAGAATCAACGCGAGCGTCGCCAAGAGGCCCAAGACGGCGGCTACCGCGATGACGGGGAGCGGCCGAGGGAAGGTCACTTTACGCGGCGCGACGGCCGCGTCGACCAGCCGTACATCACCACCTTCGGTCAGCGCCGCCAAGCGGGCCTGCAGCACCTGCGCCCCCATGCCGTTGTCCATCGTCGCGAGTTGCCCGAGGCGTGACTCAGCGAGGAGCAGCGCCTCGCCGGCACCGGGAAGCGCACGGAGCCGAGCACGGACGTGGTTCAGATCCTGTTCCAGCATCTGCCCCTCCGTTGCAAGCGCCTGATGGTACGTCCGCGCAAGTGGCACGAGTTGTACCACGATTGAGTCCCGCGACGCGTCGAGCGCCATGACGGATGGCGAGGTTGGCGGAATCGACGCCACCATTGTGGTGCGACGTACGCCAAGTTGCGCCAGCTGCCCCACCAGCTCATTGACGAGCGGACTTCGCAGTAGTGCGGGGAAGGTCGCCAGCTGGCGTGGATCTGTTGTGACCCGCAGCAACGAATCCAGGGCGGCTTCTTCGGCACGTTGCAGGCTACGCTTCGATTCCAGCTCCGCGATCTGCTGCACCAGAGCTTCGATGGCAGGCTCCAAGGCTGGCACACCGCTCTTGTCCTGCAATTGTCGGCGATTGCGCACTGCGGCCACGAAATCGCGATTGATACTGTCGGATGCCGAGGACATGAACTCGGAGCGACGCTGGTTGATCCCTCGATCGACAGTGCGCCGCCGCTCGAGGTAGGTGGCGATCGCCAGATTTGGAACAGCGGCGCTGGTGAGTGAGTCACGCCCTTCGTACGAGACGCGCACCACTTCACCTCCCTCCTTCTTCACGTCGAGGTGCTCGAGCACGTCATCCACGGCATCGTCATGATCAACCAGCTTGACGGGCACGCGCGTCGGCGCATCGGCACGCACCCATACCGTTCCTCCGGTAACGTCGTTTCGCCCAGGGTGCAGAGTGGTGCTGTACGGAGCAAACCGACCGACGGTGCGTACCGAGTCGATGATCGTGTACGGGGCAACCCGGACCGGCGATTTTGGGCGGACTTGTAAGCGCAGGCTGTCCGTCACAATCGCCGCGACCGCGCGGCTCTTGAATAACGCCAGCTCCGTCTCCAGTTCGTCCTTGAAGCTCCCGCCGAGCGCTGCGGGAGCAAGTTCCGCAAGCGGGCCGGCACGAGACGCCAGGGCTGCCGTGGGATCGCTTTTTGTGCGGATCAAGACGAGGGCACGTCCATCAAATCGCGGAGGAACAACGAGAACGACGACGACTCCGATCGCCGCGCCGATCGCCGTCCCCAGCAATAAGCGGCGCCACGCACCAACGGTGGCGTGGAACAGCGTGACGAGATCGGTTTCCAAGACAACCGCCGAGCTTCCGTGCATCGACATCAGCGAGAGGACGCCAACAGGGTCGCCACGACCAACAACACGCTCGTTGACACCGACAGCGCATTTCGCCGCAACGATCCCTCTCGAGGGACGGCGATCACGTCTCCGCTGGCGATTGGCGCAGACGATTCCAGCGAAAGCTGCCATTTCATGATTTTTGTGGTCTTCCCCTCTCGTAGCAGGGTAATGCTCCGGGAATTCGCCACCGTGCTGAACGCCCCAGCCGACGCGACGGCGTCACGCAAGGTGGTATATGGCTCGAGGTACATCACCCCGGGCTTCAGCACCTCACCGATCACCGTCACGCGACGCAGTGGGCGCACCTCCGCATCCTGACCGCGCGCGACGCCGGAGAGCGCCTGACGGATGTAACTCGGCACGTCCTTCGCCGGGATGCCGCCGATGAATAGTTGCCCCACGCGAGGAACAGCGACCTCTCCGCCGGCTTCAACAAAGAGCATATCACGCACGACCGAGTCACCGGGAAGTCGCACGATGACCGCGTCGCCCTGACGGAGCGGCGCTTCGGCTCCCTTGACGGCGGCCGGTTGGGCCTGCGCGATGCCCGACGCGGTAACGCTTACGGCGACAACGAGGGCACGTGCACGCCGGCGAAGAATACGACACTGTATGAGGAGAACCATGCGGAAAGCTCATGCCTTGGGCGCAGCGCGGCAAGCACTGCTGCGCCATCTTTTCCCGGGGGAATCAAAAGTATGAATGATGAACGGCAGACGGTGACACCTGCTCGGGTGACCCAGCCACCCTTGAGCGTAGCCCGGCAGCGACCAGAAGCCATCGCCCGTGTTGATGGTCGGCATCCCGTCCCTCAGGCCAAGCCCGGCGTGGCGCACGCTCAAGACGTGCAATCGTGATCGTCATAGCCGGCCACGGTGCCAGCCTCGCCCTCTGGTGACGAAGCTCTGGCCGGAGTTGGACCGCTTTGGCCTGCCGATCGCCGCGTTCACCAACCGCACCGCAGGGCCTGCCGTTTCTCCCACGCAGAAGGCCGCCTGACGTGCATTGACACGCTTCTTGGCGAGCCCTCATTGTGCGCGTGACGGGTCATGGAGGGTATTGCTGCGCTTGTGAAAAGGGGTCAGCCCCATTTCCAGAAATTCCCGTCCAGCCGGATCGCGAATCGGATCCAGCAACTGGTGCTTCTTCAAGATACCACGCGCCGGTTCTTCGGCTGCATCGATCAGGGCCATCAGCGGCACGCCGCGCCGCTCCAGAAATGCCGAGCCCCCGACTTCGAGAAATCGGGCGACGGCGTCCTTTGTTGCCAGCAGCCGCACGTGGCGCGTCATGAACTCACGAAAGAGGCCTCGAGCCACGACCTCCGTGCCGAAATGCAGGTAATAGCTTTGCAGATATGGCCGGATTTCCAGGGAACGCGTAATGCCGTAGACCGCGTTCGGCGCGTTTCGCATCTGCGTCCAGCTGGGCAGCATCGAGTGAAACGGCCCGTAGCAGGAGTCATTGGCGAGCAGCACCGTGTTGGCTCGATGCAGGCATGCCGGGCCGCCCGGAGTACCCATAAGCCACTCGTAGCCGGCTTTCCACGACCCGAAGTCGATTCCGATATTCTTCCGATGAATAGCGGCCATGCAGTACGGACGAACGGCGGCCTCGGCCTGCGCATCGAACTCCGTCGACGTGGTGACGAAGACGATGTGGAAGCCCGCCTCGTGGTGCGCCCGCAGTTGAGCGCTGACGTGTTCCCCGACCGCACTCGCGCGATCGAATGATGCGTAGAAAAGCAGGTGTATCGGAGCGTGATCGTCACTGGGCACTGGGACCTCTCCGAGCACGGCTCGGCGCACCGTACGCAACGCCGAGCGATGCGGCGCGAAAAGGTAAAACTCAAGCCAGTGCCAGGCAAACCGTGTGAAGAACCAGTGGCGACAGAGGGAGGCCCAGAGCACGCGCGTCAGATGCCTCGTGCTGTGTTGCCGCCGCAGCGTCCGAATGCGTTGCCAGTAATACGCGACTCGCCGGATCATTGCGCATCCGTGCGCTGAAAAAGCGCCGGTTCATGCTGCAGCTGTCGCTCAACCAACTGAAGCACCTCGTTCGCGGAAACGCCGGTGAGACACCGATTGAACCCGCAGTGCGCGTAGCCGTGACCGTCATAGCACGGGGCGCACGGAAGCCCCGGTGCCGCGGTCGCCACCAAGATCGGCGCGCCCGGAGGTATACGCTCCGTCGGCGCTGTCGGACCGAACAGCGCCACCGCAGGTGTCTGGGTCAATGCGGCGAGGTGGAGTACCCCGGAGTCGTGTGTCACGACCAGCTGGGCTCGCTCCACGAGGGCCAGCAGGTCGGTCAAGGTTGTCTGTCCAGCCACGTTGGTGGCCCCCGGTGCGACGCTGGCAACCTGCTGGACATCCGCGATGTCACCCACACCACCCACGAGTGTGACTTCGTAGCCCCTGGCAAGGAGCGTCGCCGCGACGCGGCCCCAACTTTCGAGAGGCCAACGCCGCAGCGTGTCGTCTCGCAGGACGTTGCGGGCACCGCCTGGAGCAAGAACGATCCCTGCGCGCGCGCGCCTCGTGGGACCGGTTGCAGGTGTTGTTAGTTGTGGGAGCACGGCCGGTAGGCATTGGGCACTCCCCCGAATCAGATCGGCGTAGGTCTGCCCCATCCAAGGCAGCGGTCGTGATAATTCCCGCACAGCCCGCTGTGTGACGAGCTTGCCCAAACGCGCCCCGGCGACGAGCACTCTGTACCGCGGGTCTGCATGGGCAACGACGCCGAGGTCCCATCGTCTCAACCCGAGAGACCTCCAGCAGTCGGCAAGGGCAGATCCTCGCGCGAATGTCGCACCAGCCAGCAATTTTCCGGCATTGACGGGAATGACCTCATCCACTCCTTCGAAGCGACGAACCAATGGAACGAGTGCGGCGTCGGTCAGCCACGACACGTGCGCCTCGGGCCACATGTCCCTGATCGCGGGCACCATTGCCGACGCCATGATCACGTCGCCCATCGCGGCTATTTTGGCAATGAGAATGCGAGGCACGAGAGCGGAGGCGGGGAGAGTGTGGTAGCCTGCATTCTGCGCATGAACTATTGATATATATACTGCCCGTTGCCGCATCAGCGGAAACAGCCGATGACATCAAGACGAGCCAACCATACAAGATGCCTTATCCGAGCCCGGTGGTGCAAGAGCGCAGTGCTCGAGAAAAGCTGGAATACGACGTGGGAACGGTGCATGCGCAAAGCGAACAGCTTCATCGGCGCTTTGCACACGTATTTACTTGCCCCAACACCATGCGGGGAGAGCGGTTCTTTGAGCGGGTCATCGCCGCATCGGTGGGCAATGCGCGGGTTTTGGATTACGGCTGTTACGACGGATGGATGTTCCCGGCGTTGGCGGCACACCGGCCGTCTGAAGTAGTCGGCATTGATATTTCGGAGAAAGGGATTGCCGCGGCCATCGCCAAGCATGGCGACGCGGCCCAGTACTTGGTGATGGACGCTCATAAGCTGGAGTTCCCCGACGGACACTTCGACTTCATTGTCGGCCGCGCGATCCTGCATCATCTGAATTTCGAAGTGGCGATTCAGGAGATTCACCGGGTACTCAAGCCCGGCGGCCGCTGCCTGTTTTATGAGCCCATCTTGGGGAACCCGGCAGCAGCACTCTTTCGGCTGCTCACCCCCAGCGCTCGTACCGTAGACGAACGCCCCCTTTCCCGTGACCAGCTCGAGTGGGCGGACGGGGTGTTCCGGCGTACCGAATATCAATTCGTGAATCTGATTTCCACGCCAGTTGCCATGCTCACTTCAGTGCTTGGGGATCACCCGAACAATCTTCTTTTGAGGGTTGCCGACAGGATCGACGGGGTCGTCGAGCGGTCTGGCTTGCGCTTCTGGATGCGCCAAGTCGTCGTGTGCTGGCACAAAGAGGGGTAGCGGATAGCCGCAACGAAGCCTTCCAGTCTGGCGCACTTCGTCATACGCCGTGCGAATGCGATACGCCGCGCGCAGTGGCGCTCCGCGATTTTGGTCGTGCCCAGTTACAGTGGCCGTGAAAGAAACTCCGGAGCCTTGGGTACCGGCACGTCGTACTCCGCTGGACTGACGTTCCCCAAGGTTGAGTGCCATCGCCTCCGGGCGTAGACGTTTCAGTCGCCCTTGCGGCTCCGACGCGCCAGCATGCCGCATGCCGCGCAGCTCTCCACTCGCCGGAGACAACAGGTGGTAGCCGGGAAGACACGGACACCGCCAACACACGCCACATGAGTTGCGCCGGGAACTCGCCATCGCGGCGAGCGATAGCCGCGGCGATTTGCCGCAAGCCGTTGCGCTCGCTATCTTCACCTCCATGGTGAAACCGCAGGTCGTAGTGACGGGAATGGGACTGCTCACTCCCTGCGGCATCGGCGTGCAGGCGAGTTGGGCCGCGCTCACCGCGGGACAGAGTGGCATCGGGCCGATTACGTTGTTCGAGGCGTCGCAGCTGGCCACGCACTTCGCCGGCGAAGTGAAGGATTTCGACCCGCTGCAGTACATGGACCGAAAGCAGGCACGCCGCCTCGACCGCTTTCAGCAGTTCGCCATGGCGGCCGCCGAAATGGCGATGCAGGACGCAGCCCTCACCGTCGCACCAGAACGGGCCGAGCGCGCCGCCGTCATCGTGGGCTCCTGCATGGGCGGTCTCGCTGGCGCCGAGGACATCGTCGTGCGCGCTCGGCTCGGTGGCCCGCAGGAAGTGCCGCCGTTCTTTATTCTCAGCGTGTTGAGCAACATGGCCGCCAGCAACCTGTCCATCCGGTACGGATTCAAGGGGCTGAACGTCAGCACCAGCAGCGCCTGCGCCACGAGCGCCCACGCTATTGGTGAGGCGAAGCGCCTG
>CANGXK010000004.1 GCA_947457715.1 Gemmatimonadota bacterium | reverse complement strand
TAGATGTGCACGTCGGTACCGCAGACACCGGCGCTGCGCACGCGAATGAGGACTTCGTCGTCGCGGATCGTGGGCTCCGGCACCTCGGTCAGAGTCAGGCCACGCCCAGCCGTTTGCTTCACCAGCGCTTTCATGTCGCTCCCAGGAGAACCGGCGTGCGCGGCGTTGACCGCGCACAGCCGGAGAGGTCGTCGTGCGGTTGGAACGCGAAAAGTCGCACGCGCACAGAGCGCGTGGAAGGCCGGACTTTTCGGTGTTCGTCACACCTGTCGACGACGTCGCGTTTGATGTAATCGCGCGCGTTCTTTATACGCGCTATTGCGCACTTGAATTATCCACGCGTATATTCGCGTGAATTCAACGACTTGCGTGTTCTGTCCACATCCGGGTCTCCGTGGTTCTCGCAACACGGCAACAGGGTGCGCAATCCTCATCGGCAACGCGTGGCCATAAAACGGCACGAGTTCCTCGAGCAGTCCACGGTCGCTTCGGCGATCACCTCTGGCGTGGCGAACCGCACTACGGTTCAGCCCACGGTTTCGTCGTCGCTGCTCGCGCCTGTGCGCGGAGCGACGGCTTGCTCCGCTGTCGCCGGTGCGATGCGTGAGCCGCGCGGTTTTCGTGTCGTCTCCTTCCACGACACCATCGGCATCCCGTGCCTTGCGCGCATCTCGCCTGTCATTCGTGAATACGCTGTGTGGCCGCGCGTCGCGCTGCACAGCACTGCTGCCTGGTCCCGTTGTTCCTTAGCGTGGACACCCACCTGCACGACTCTTCAGGAGACCGTGTAGCGCATAAGGCTGCGGTGCATGCGCCGCGTCTTGTGTGGGCTCACCTTTCCACCGGGGGAAAGGGAGTGCGATCCAAACCTCCTCGAGAGGATTTTCGAAATGGCTCCTGCCAAGAAGGCCGCCAAGAAGGCGGCAAAGAAGGGTGGCCGTAAGGTCGCGAAGAAGGCGACCCGCAAGGTCGCGAAGAAGGGCGCGAAGAAGGCCGTGAAGAAGTCGGTGAAGAAGGCGGCCAAGAAGGCGACCCGCAAGACCGCGAAGAAGGCGACCCGCAAGATTGCTAAGAAGGCCGTAAAGAAGGGTGCCAAGAAGGCCACGAAGAAGGTGGCCAAGAAGGCTACGAAGAAGGCGACGAAGAAGGCGGCGAAGAAGGGAGCCAAGAAGGCGGCGAAGAAGGGAGCCCGCAAGGCCACCAAGCGCGCCAAGAAGGTTGTCGCTCCGGCACCTGTCGCCGAGTAATCATCCGTTCGTGCCGTTTGCAGTTGTATAAACGCGAAGGCGCCGGCATGTCTGCCGGCGCCTCTCACGTTTCCATGACGGCCTTCTGTGCACTGGCGACGTTAGCAGGCCGCGACACACACCTTGGCGAGCTCGGGTACGAGGACGACGGTATCGACCACCTCGTCCTCGGGCACGGGACCCCACACAAAGGCGGCAAAACGCGACGGACGGTCGCCCGGCCCACCATCGGCGATCACGATGCCCATAGGCTCGCGCTGCGGCACAACGAGAACTGATTCTTGGAGACGCATTGCGGGTGATCCTCCACCCCTGATGTGAACGCTGCGGGATCGTATAGACGTCGACCACTCACGGGATGGATATGCACGGTGAGTGCCACGCGGAGGAATTTCGCAAAATGTTGATTGACAATGACTTGAAAACCAAACGCCGACGTGGGGCACGTCGGCGGTGTCCTACTGACACGTTACGAAAACGAAAAACCCGTGTGCAAACGACACACGGGCACGTCTGTTCCCGCACATCGATGGCTAGGCGACGGCGAAATCCTTCCGGGCCATGAACGTTTCGCGAAGCCCGACCGTCTTCTCGACCGAGATGGTCCATCCCCGGTAGCGCGAGCGCAGCTCTTCGAGGGGAAAGCCGTCGTGCATGCTTTCGCTGCCGGCCGCGATCGTCTCCACGAGATGCACGCCGCCATCGACGGTCGCGCTCTGCAGCACTTCGATCACGCGGGCCCGATCCTGCCTGGTGAGACCGGCAAACGCGGTGGGTGAGCAGACAACGCCATGCAGTTCGACGTCGGGCGCCCAGCCACCAAGACCGGCGCAGTAGCCACGAACGCGCTCTGTGAGTCCAGCGGCTTGCGCCGCCCGCACGACGCGCTCCACGGCGTCCTCGGCGGGCTCCACGGCCGTCACCGCGCACCCTCTCGCCGCAAGATACAGTGCCGGTCCCTCCCGCTCCGCACCGGCGACCAGGACATGACGGTCGCTCGAGTCGGCGAGGGCTCGCACCAGCATCGCGTTCGGGTCGATGCCCCAGTGCTCGGGCTTCCGGTACTGCTCAAGTATCTTGAGACGCCGCCGCTTCCAGATGGCGTACGTGGGCAGCCCCAAGCGCTTGGTGATCAGCCGGTCGACTTCCTGCCACACGACCATCTCGGTGAGCGCGATCTGATCCTGCCTGCGCAGCACCTCAACGGCTTCGTCGCCGATCTTGAGCAGCGCGCCGCGCGACACCGAGTCCTTGTAGTCCTCGATCTCGCCTTCGACGTAAAGCTCGTACTCGTATTTGAGCGATCGGGGAGAATGAATAACGGTGCCCCGTTGGTGTGGATGGAATGTGGATAAAGTAGGTGCCCTCGACAGGAACGCAAGAGGAAATCCCCGACGTATTTGTGATACCCGAACTTCCAAGTGTCCATCTGCATTACAGTTGGGATGGTGCCGTGACGGTGCCGTGACTGTGCCGCAGGCTCTCGCGAAACGGTGTCGCCATCGGTCCGCGACTCCGCCGTGCCCCCGCTCCCGCCCCTCCGCATGCCCGAATTGCCAGAAGTCGAATTCGCCGCCAACCGACTGCGGGAGGCCGTTGCCGGACGCGTGATCGCCCGACTCGAACCGCTCCACCCTTCCCAGCAGCAGTATCTGCCGGAGGCGGCCCGACGGGCGGCCGAAGGGCTTGCGATCGTCCGGGTGGAACGCCGAGCGAAGATCCAACTGGTGCACCTTCACGACGGATCGATGCTCGAGGTGCACTTCCGTATGACCGGGGACTGGGCCTTCAGCCGGGTGGGCGACGAGCCGCCCCGTCATGAGCGTCTACGGCTGGAGACCGCGGATGGCGTGCGCGTGTCGCTGGTGGACAGCCGGGCCCTTGGCATCGTGCGTCTTCATGCCCCCGGGGCGCTTGTGCTGCCGGCGATCGGCCCCGAGCCGCTCACCGACGACTTCACTCCCGACGGCTTTCGCACGGCGCTCGCGCGACGGCGCGGACCCATCAAGCCGGCGCTCCTCGATCAAAAACTGGTGGCTGGCGTGGGCAACATCTACGCGTCAGAAGCACTCTGGGAAGCGCGTATTCATCCGGCGACCGCGGCGAACACCATGTCACCCGCGCGCTCGGCACGGCTGCGCGATGCCATTCGTCATGTCCTCGAAACCGCACCGGCCGGGCGCTACTACGGGCGCGATGATGAGCACGAAAATGAGATCTGGCGCGTGTACGGGCGCGACGGTGCACCGTGTCGCCGCTGTGGCGCGACACTCAAGCGATTGCCGCAGGCGGGACGCAGCACGTTCTATTGTCCGCGCTGTCAGCGACGCTGAATGCGCTGGGCGGCGGCGCGCTCGAAGCAGCCCAGCGTTTGCGCGGCGGTCTCCGCCCACGAGAACCGTGCGGCCTGCTCACGACCACGCGCGACCAGCGTCTCGCGCAACGTCGGTTCCTGCAGGATGCGCCGCATCTGCTCGGCCAGCGCGGGCGCATCGTTCCACGCCACGCGCAGCGCCGCGTCGCCGGCCACCTCGGGGAGGGAACTGGCGTCGGCGCAGATCACGGCACCGCCCGCGCGCATGGCCTCCAGCACCGGCAACCCGAACCCTTCATAGCGCGACGGAAAAATCAGTGCGGTGGCGCGCCGATAGAGTGCCACCAGCTGCCGATCGGTCACGTATCCCAAGTGCGTGAGCCACGGCGCCGAGCCGTACAGCGCACGCGTGTGCGCTGACAGGCCGGGGCCACACTGCAGCAGGGGGACGGCCATTCCGCCGGCATGCAGGAGCGCCATCGCGTCGTACAACGTCCGCAGATTTTTGCGCCCCTCCTGTCCACCGACCGTCAGGAAGCAGGGGCCGATGATCGACGCGGCCGGTTCCGGCAGCGGACCACTCGCCTCGTCGATCGGAAGGTCGTCCGCGGCCAGCAGTGTGACGGTCACGCGCGCCGGATCGACGTGCAGTCGCTCCACGATTTCACGCTTGCAGAAGCCAGAGATGGTGAGGATCGCCGTGGCGTGCGCGGCGGTACGCTGATACCGACGGCGATGCTTGAATCGCTTGAGCACACGCCACCACTGATGGTCCAGCCGCAGCATCGGCGCCAGATCGAGCGTACTCACCACCATCGGCTTGGGCACGGCCCGGGTGATGAGGTTCCACGGATACCACACGAGGTCGGCCTCGGTGCCGGGCAAGCTGTCGATGTGCGCGATGGTAGTGCGCGCTCCCAGTCGCTCGTGCCACGCATCCAGCAGCGCGGCGAGTGGCGCCGCGTCCTCGGTGCGCGCGACATACATCGTGAAGCGCATGGTGGGCTGTTGCTGCACGAACTGCCGCAGCAGATTTTGCACGTAGCGCCCGATCCCGCGCCGCTCGCCCAGCAGCTTGGTGGCTTCGATGGCCAGATGCATGGGCGGGATCGTCAGCGCGACTGCGCGAAGCAGGCCAGCGTCTGATCGGCTGCGCGCGACCAGGTGAAGCGAGACGCGTGCCCAATGCCGGCCGTGATCTGTTCGGCGCGAAGCACGGGGGCGTTCGCCAGTCGCGTCATCTGCACCGCCAGCGCGTCGGCATCATCCCAGGGAAACAGCCGCGCCGCGCCGCCGGCCACTTCCGGCAACGCGCTGCTGTTCGCGCAGATCACGGGGCATCCGGCGCGCATGGCCTCGAGCATCGGCAAGCCGAAGCCTTCGTAGCGCGACGGCAGCACCAAGGCCACCGCACGGCGATATAACGTGACCAGCTCGGCGTCGCTCACGAATCCCACATGATGCAGCCACGGCGCATGGCCGGCATGCGCGCGCGTATGCGCCGACATTCCGGGACCGCACTGTACGAGCGGAATGCGCATGCCGTTCGCGTACAGCGCGTCCATGGCCCGGTACAACGTACCCAGGTTCTTGCGTCCTTCCTGACCGCCGACGGTCATGAAGAATGGGCCGGCAATGCCCGCGTCATCGAGCGGGCGCGTCACATCGGGACCCTGTACGGCCAAGTCGTCGGCGGCGAGCGGTGTCACGGTGATGCGCGAGGCGTCGGCGCCGAGGTGGCGCACGATCTCGCCCTTGCTGAACTCCGAGACCGTGAGCACCGCCGCGGCGCGCTGCATGGTGTGCCGGTAGCGGCGTGTGAAGCGCACCCGCTTGAGCAGCTTCCACCAGCGGTGGTCAAGCTGCAGCATCGGCGCGACGTCGTGCATCGTCACCACCATCGGTCGGTGCGGAGCGGCCACCGTGATGAAGTTCCACGGATACCACACCACATCGGCATCGGTGCGCGGCAGTTCGCGCACATGCGCGATCGTGGTGCGCTCGGGCAATGCGGCATGCCATGCGGCCAATTGCGCGCGCAACGGCGCGATGTCGCCCTCGCGCCGCACGTACACCGTGAAGCGAAGCTGCGGGTCCCGCATGGCCATCTGTGGCAGCAGGTTGCGCATGTAGCGACCGATGCCCCGACGCTCGTGCAGCAGCTTGATGGCTTCGATCGCGACGTGCACGCTCAGCTCATCGCTTCGAGCAGGGCACCCTTGAGGTAGCCGGTCTCCGGCACGGTGATCAGTTCCGGGTGATCCAGCGGCTGGCCGGTGATCGCGCGCAACGCGAACGCCCGCCCGCTGTCGGCCGAGGCGTCCTGCAGCATCTCGAAGAAATGCCCGCGCGACAGGTGAAAGCTGCAGCTGGCGGTGAACAGCAGGCCGCCCGGCGCCAGCAAGCGCATGGCCTGCAGATTGATATCCTTGTAGCCGCGCAGCGCGCCGTCGATGGCACTCTTCGTTTTCGCGAAGGCTGGCGGGTCGACCACGATGGTGTCGAAGCGACGGCCTTCCTTGTACCACGCCCGCAGCACGTCGAACGCATCGCCTTCGACCGGCTCGATGTTGGTAAGTCCGTTGCGTTCGGCATGCTCGTGCACGCGTGCCAGTGCCGGCGCTGATACATCGAGCGCGAATACGCGGTCGGCCTTCTTCGCCAAATGCAGCGCGAAGCTGCCGTGGTACGCGAAGCAGTCGAGTGCCTGCCCGCGGGCCAGCGATCCGATCAGCACGCGATTCTCGCGCTGGTCGAGGAACGCGCCGGTCTTCTGGCCATCCCACGGGGCGGCGCAGTAGCGCACGCCGTGCTCCACCACTTCCACCGTGCGCGGCACCTCGCCGTACAGCAGCTTCACTTCACGCGGCAGCCCTTCGCGTCCGCGAGCGGCCGGGTCGTTGCGCGCCAGAATGCCCGTACAGCCGGTGAGGTCCACCAGCGCCGACACGATGGTGTCGGTCCAGGCGTCGACGCCGGCCGACAGCAGTTGCACCACCAGGACATCGCCGTACTTGTCGACGACCAGCGAGGGCAGTCCATCGCCTTCGCCATGCACGAGTCGATACGCATTCGCCTCGCTGGCCAACGGTGCGCGACGTGCGATCGCGGTGCGCAGCTTCTCCTGCCACCAGGCGGCATCGGGCGTGCGCGACAGATCGGTCTCGATGCGACGCAGCGAGATCTCCGATAGCGGACTCCAGAGCGCGAAGCCGAGCGGAGCGCCGTCGGGGCCTTCAACCGGCACGATGCCGGCAGGCTGTGACGGACGACGTTCCACATCCGAACGGAACACCCAGGGATGTCCACGACGCAAACGCTGTACGGCGCGACGGGACACGACTGCCGCCCCCGTCATGCGGGGAGGGCGACTCACAATTGCTCCCTGGCCGTTGGGCCGGGCCTGGCGCGTTCGCGTTGTGTCCGTTCGCGTTGCGCCCGCTCGCGTTTTGCCCGCTTGATGTCGGCGATCGCCCGCCGATGCTCGGCGAACGTCGTGCGGAATTCGTGGCTGCCGTCGGGGCGCGCCACGAAAAACAGATATGGCACGTCGGCCGGCGCCAGGGCGGCGGCGATCGACGCTTCGCCGGGGGAGGCGATTGGGCCGGGCGGCAGGCCGGCGTACTTGTAGGTGTTGTACTGCGATTCGACGGCGAGATCCTTGAAGTACACGCGCTCCACGTGCTGCGGCAGCGCGTATTGCACGGTGGGATCGGCCTGTAGCGGCATGCCCTTCTTCACGCGATTCCAGTACACCGCCGCAATCAGCGCGCGCTCTTCCGGCTTGCGCGCTTCCTTCTCGACGATCGACGCCATGGTGATGGCATCGTGGCGCGAAACCGCCATCGCTTTCACGCGGGCGTCCCATTCGGGCGTCCATACCGACTCGAAGCGCGCGAGCATGGCGTTCACGGCTTCCCGCGCGGTGGTGCCCTCGGCGAACGAATAGGTGGCGGGAAACAGATACCCCTCAAGTGAGGGGGCCGGCACGTTGAGCTTGCGCCGCCACGTGGTGTCGGTGACGGCCACCCGCACGGAGTCTTCGGGTACCAACAACGCCGTGCCCAGCACCGGCGCGATGTCGCGCAGGTCGAAGCCCTCGGGGATGACCACCGTCCGCATGACGCCGCGTCCGGTCACGAGGGCCTCGAGCACGGACGCATACCCGGCGCCCGCGGGAAACTGATAGGTGCCGGGTTTGATCGTGCGCTCGCGATCGGCGGCCGCGGTGTACCAGCGGAAGAGGCGCGGAGAGCCGATCACTTCGTGGGCGGCGAGGGAATCGGCCGCCGCGCGTATGGACGCGCCCTTGGGGATCACGACGCGCTCGCTGACCGCGCCGGCGTCGCCGCTGCCCTCGATCTCGTTGTAGGCGAACCAGGCGGCCAAGCCTAAGGCCGCGAGTAGCAGACGGCGCTTCACGGCGTCGGCGCGCCCACCAGTTCGCCCAGCGTCACGCCCTGCGACGACGCGCGCAGCACGCCTTCCAGCAGGATGCACGCCGCCAGCGCATCCACCTCTTCCTTGCGGCCACGTGTGCTGCCGCCCTGCTCCTTGATGCTGCGCAAGGCCGCCGAGGTGGTGAAGCGCTCGTCGACCAGACGCACCGGCAGCGGCTGCCGCTCGACGAGTTTGGCCGCGACGTCGCGCACTTCTCGGCACCGATCGGTTTCCGCGCCGGCCGGATCGATCGGCAGGCCGAACACGTAGCCGGCGACACCGAATTCGTCGGCGCGGCGCATCAGCTCCGCGATTGGCGGGCGTTTGCCGGCGCGGCGCGTGATTGCGCCGGCACACGAGGCGAGCATACCCAGTTCATCACTGACGGCCAGCCCGATCCGCTTGTCCCCCCAGTCCACGGCGAGGAGGCGTCCGGTCGTGGCATTCATTGCCGTGTCGGGCATCAGGGTTCCGCCATCTGGTCGAAGAATTCCTTGTTGTTCGCTGCCCGTTCCATTCGCTTGATCAGGAACTGCAGTGCCTCATCGGAGGGCATGTGGGCCAGGAACGAGCGCAGCAGATAGACGCGCTGCTGTTCGAAGGGCGTAAGCAGCAACTCTTCGCGCCGCGTGCCCGACTTATTGATGTCGATCGCGGGGAAGATGCGCTGGTTGGCCAGCTTGCGATCGAGCACGAGCTCCATGTTGCCGGTGCCCTTGAACTCCTCGAAAATCAGCTCGTCCATGCGGGAGTTGGTCTCGATCAGCGCCGTGGCCACGATGGTGAGCGAGCCGCCTTCCTTGAGATTGCGGGCGGCGCCGAAGAACGCCTTGGGCTTCTGCATCGCCGATGCTTCCAGGCCGCCCGACATGATCCTGCCGCCCTGCGGGGCCACGGCGTTGTGCGCCCGCGCCAGTCGCGTGATCGAATCGAGCAGGATCACGACGTCCTTGCCCGTTTCGACGAGGCGCTTGGCCTTCTCGATGACCATGTCAGCCACCTGCACGTGGCGCTCGGCCGTTTCGTCGAAGGTGGAGCAAATGACCTCGGCCTTGGGACAGCTGGCCTGCATGTCGGTCACTTCCTCCGGGCGCTCGTCGATGAGCAGCACGATGAGCGTGATCTCGGGATGATTCTCGATGATCGCATTCGCGAGCTGCTGCATGAGGATTGTCTTGCCGCCCTTGGGCGGGGCCACGATGAGGGCGCGCTGGCCCTTCCCGAGCGGGGCGATGATGTCGCAGATCCGGGTTGCGACTTCGCCGTTGCTCCGCTCGAGGCGGATACGTTCGTCGGGATACTTCGCGGTCAGGTTGTCGAAGGCGCTACGCAATTTCGACTGCTCAGGGTCACCACCGTTGATGCGCTCCACCTTGAGGAGCGCGAGATAGCGTTCCCACTCCTTCGGCGGGCGGACTTCCCCCATCACCGTATCCCCGGTGCGGAGGTCGAAGCGCTTCACCTGCGAAGGGGAGACGTAGATATCGTCCGGGCCGTGCAGATAATTGAAGTCCTGCGACCGGAGAAAGCCGTAGCCTTCCGGGAGCACTTCGAGGACGCCCTCACCGTACAGCGTCGTTTCGGCATCGAGCAGGGCCTGCTCGATCCGGAAGATCAACTCCTGCTTGCGCAGGCCGCTGGTACTGGTGACGTGCAACGACGCGGCCAGCGCGAGGAGTTCAGGAACAGACTTCCGCTTCAGCTCGGCTACGTGCACTAGGCATGGGAAACGAGAGTGACCGCAGGCCGAACGGACGCGCATGGCAGGACTCGAACCTGCGACCTTCTGCTCCGGAGGCAGACGCTCTATCCAACTGAGCTACACGCGCAACGCCGGATCGTGGCATCCCCGAAGGAACACCGTTCGTCGGCTAGGTAGACAAGTTAATCCGCTGGTGACGACTGGGGCAAGGAAGCAATGCCATGCGGGCGACCGAGTCGAGGGTATGCCCGGGGCTTATCAGAGTCGTGAAGGCCCGAGGTCCGGGGCGCTCGTCCGGAATCCGGGGGGCCCCGGCGGCGGCGACGGATCACGACTTCCGGATTTCGGCGCTACTCTTTGGATACTGCGACGAATTCATCCATTCCTATTCCTGGAGTAATCGATGAAGCACGTTCGACTGATGATGCGGGCACTGCCGAGCGTTATGCTGGTGGCCTGCGGAGGCGCGGAGGTCGATCATGCGGCCAAGGACGGCGTCACCTCGATTGCGCTCCTCGACAGTGTGGCCGTGGGCGAAAGCGACAGCGTATTTGTCGGGAAGCCCAACGCGATCGCGGTCGATGCCGCCGGGCGGGTGTACATCTCCGATGCGTCGGCGAAGCGCGTGCTGCGGGTGGAGCGCGATGGCTCGGGGCTCGTGCCCATCACGCGCAGCGGCGGAGGCCCGGGCGAGGTGATGCGGCCTACTTCGCTCGCACTGATTGGCGACAGCGTGCTGGTGGTGCAGGATGCCGGGAAACGGAGTGCCGAGCTGTTCGACCGCGCGTCGCTGCAGCCACGCGGGTCGATCGCGATGGGCTGGCCAAGTACCTCTCTACGAGGGTGGCACGACGGGCTGGTAGTTGGCGCGTTGATGGCCGACAGCGGAACGGCCTTCGCGCTGCTGGCCGACACGGCCGCGGCGCCGCGCCGAGGGGGCACCGTGCCGCGCATCTATACAGAGCACCCGCCCATCGCGCAGGCCTTCGGCAGTGTGGAGGTGACGCGCGATGACAGTACCGTAGTGGGCGTGTTCGAGGCGTCGAGCACGATGTATCGATGGCACGTTGCGTCAGCGCAAGCCGACTCGGTGGTGGTCGCGGTGTCCACACGGCGCGGTGCGCGCCCCGATGTGATGCTGGAGCTCATGCGCGATCCGTCGAAGGCGCCCGCGTTGGCGTACACGTGGTCGTTTCCGATGCTGGTGGGGATAATCTCCGGCGATCGGTCGGCGATGGTGACGTACGACCCGACGATGGCCAACGGCACCTTCACCGGCCCGGCGCACGTGCAGGTGGTGGACTGGCGCTCGCGGCGCAGCTGCCGCGACGTGCAACTTCCCGTGTCGGCGGAGATCCCGGCGCGGTACGCGATGCACGGGGATACGCTCACGGCGCTGGTGCAGCATGCCGACGGTGAGGTGGCGGGCACATGGATCGTGCGGTGGGTGATTGGGGCGGCGCGATGCTGAGCACTCGGCAGCGCCGCCGACTGTGTGCCGGAGGTGGTGCGCTGCTTTCCCTCGCGGGAGGGCGTGCGCAGGCACAACGCGTGGACAAGATCAGCGCGGTCGATATCACCCGCGCGGCTCAGCAGACCACGCTCAACGATGCCACAGGGGCTGCGTTTCGGTTGAGCGATGACGGAAATGCGCAGTACATCCTGAATCGTCGCACCGGCCCGAGCAAGATCGAAATGCACTGCGCGTGGGATGACTTGCTGCTCGTGCAGAGCGGCGTCGGCATCGTGCGTACCAGTCGAAAGTTCAAAGGCCTTGCCAAGTACTCGACGTGGGAATGGCGTGCCGAATCGCTCGTGCAGGCCAGTGAGGAGACGCTTGCGCCCGGGGATGTCATACGCATTCCCGCGGGAACCGGGCACGTGATCACGAGTCTTGGCGATGCACCGCTGATCTATCTGGTCGTGAAGCTGCGGACCGTCGATGAGCGCGCCTGTGGCAGTTTGCCGAGACGTGGTCAGTAGGAGTGAAAAGGCGTTCAACGACTCGGCGTTCAACGACTCTGACCCCTTGAACCCCTCTGCGTCGGTATGATCCCACGAGCGTCGTTTCGCCATCGCGCGATCCGAAGCTGCGCTCCATACTTGTCGCGACTCCGCCTCGGCAACCTTTCCACGCCACGGCGACACCAATTGCGTGCCATCGCCCGGCGTCACGCCCCCGCGTGCACCGGCTTCGCTACTGACGATCCCAATGCAGACACCCTCCCGTCGTCGTCCAGCCGTCCGCTCCGCTGTCAGCCTGCTGGTGATCGCACCTCTCTTCGCCGCGCTCGCCGCCTGCAACAAGGGCGACGCCGCCACCGCCGATTCCACGACCGCCACCTCCACCGCGGCCCAGGAAGCGGCCGAGGAAGCCGGTCGTCCGGCCCTCGCGCTGCCGGTGATGGCGGAAGAGGCGCGCGATGGCGACCTGGTGCTGCGGGTAACCACCACGGGGCAGATCCGCTCCGATGCGGCGGTGAAGTTGCGCGCCGAGGTGGCGGGAACAGTGGCGCAGCTCGTGGTACGGCCCGGGCAGGCGGTGTCCAAGGGACAGGTGCTGGCCCGTCTCGATGGGTATCCCTTCGATCTTTCGGTGCGCGATGCGCAGGCCAGCAGCGATGAAGCCGAGCAGCGCTTTCTGGAAAGCTTCGTGCCGGAGTCGGTGGTAACCGGTCGCGGCCCCACGCTGGAACAGCGCAAGGCACTCATGAACAAGGCGGGTTTGGTGGGCGCGCGCTTGCGCCTCGAGCGCGCCAAGTACGAACAGGATCGCGCCACGATCCGGAGCCCCGTAAACGGCACGGTCGACGCGATCGAGATCTCGGCCGGTGAGAAAGTCAGTGCCGGGCAGGCGTTGCTCACGGTCGTGGACACCCGCAATCTGCGCATCGAGGCGCAGGTGCTCGAACACGACTTGCCGTTGGTGCGGGTAGGCGGCGAAGCCAGCATCAGCAGCGCCGGCGCGCCGGGCAGATTGCTGCGCGGCCGCGTGGATGCGCTGTTGCCGCTGGTGGACTCGGTGACCCGCGCCGGCCGTGCCATCGTGCGCGTGCAGGGTGACGGTACGCTGCGCCCCGGTATGTATGCCGATGTGCAACTCGAGGCCACCCGATTGTCGGGACGCCGCATGGTGCCGTCGCGTGCCGTCATCGAGCGCGACGGACGACCGCTGGTGTTCGTGGTGAAAGACGGCCGCGCGCAGTGGACCTACATCGTGCCCGGTCGTACCAACGGCGTCGATACCGAAGTGCTCCCCGACTCCACCACCGGACAGATCCCGGTGAATCCGGGCGATCAGATCATCACCGAAGGACATCTCACGCTCACGCATGATGCGCCGGTGCGCGTGACCGCGCCGCGCGAAGGTGCGCCGCGCGAAGGTGCGCCGCGCGAGTCGGGTGATACCGCCCGTCTCGATCGTGCGCCCAAACTCAAGCGATAGGGAGGGCGGCGCGTGAGTCTCGCCGCCTATGCGGTGCGTCGCCCCGTCGCGACGCTGTCCGCCATTCTGGCCGTGGTGCTACTCGGCTCCGTCTCACTGAGCCGGCTGCCGGTGTCGTTGCTGCCCGATGTGTCGCTTCCCGTGCTCACCATTCGCACGGTGTATTCTGGCGCCGCCGCTCCCGAAGTGTCGCGGTTCGTGGCCGAGCCGATCGAGGAAGCGATCGGGGCCACACCGGGGCTGACCGAGTTGCGCAGTGTGAGCCGCAACAACGAAGTGACCACCACCGCGCGCTTCGAATGGGGCACCGACATGCGCGCCACGGTGCTGTCGGTGCGCGAACGACTCGATGCGGCGCGCAGTCAACTGCCCGAACGTGCCGATCGCCCCACGCTGCTGACCAGTGATCCGGGCGAGCGGCCCATCGCGGTGCTGGCCATTCGTCAATCGCAGTCGCAAGCGGCGAAGGAGTCCCGGGCGCAGGGTGGTGGTGACCTACGGAGCCTGGCGCGTACGGCCACCGAAGTGCATGCCCGACGGCTCGAGCAAATTGAAGGGGTGTCGAGTGTGGCCGTGGTGGGCGCACCCGACGACGAGATCCGCGTGGAACTCGACCCCGAGAAGCTGCGCGCCCTCGATCTCACGCCGGAAGACGTGGCGGCCGCGATCCGGGCCGAGAATGCCACGGGCGCCGGCGGCACCATTCGGAAAGGCCAGTTCCGGTTCTCGGTGCGGGCGCTCACGGAGTTCCGCAATCCGGCCGAGATCCTCGATACGCCAGTCGGGAAGGTGGGCGCCGGCATCACGCTGCGCGATGTGGGCACGGTGTCGTTGGGATTGGCCGATCCGCAAACGCTCACGCGTCTCGATGGCACGTCGGCCATCGGCATGGTGGTATACAAAGACGCCGGCTCGAACACGGTGGCCGTCACGCGTCGGATGACCGACGCCATCGCGCAGTTGGAAAAGGAGTTCCCCGGCGTGTCGATGACCGTGGTGGCGGCGCAGGCCGACTTCGTGGTGGATGCGCTCTCGAATTTAGGGCAGGAGATCGTGGCCGGCGGACTGTTGTCGCTGCTGGTGATCTTCGTGTTCCTGCGCGACTGGCGGTTGTCGCTGGCCATCGGTGTGACCGTGCCGTTGTCGGTGCTGATGGCATTGGTGGCGCTGCAGGCGCTCGATGTCTCCATCAACGTGCTGAGTTTGGGTGGCCTGGCACTGGGCACCGGGTTGTTGGTGGATACGGCCATTGTGGTGGCCGAGTCGGTGGGGCGACGACGCGAAGAAGGGATGTCGTTGCTGGAGGCCGCGGTCACGGGCACCGATGAAGTGGCGGCGCCGCTGTTTGCCGGCACGCTCACCACGGTGCTGGTGTTCGGTCCCATCATTTTCGTGCGCGGCCTCGCGGCGGCGTTATTTCGCGATTTGAGTTTGAGCGTGGTCACCACGGTGGCCGCGTCGCTGGTGCTGGCGCTCACGCTCATGCCGGTGATGATCGTGGGGCGCCGCAAGCTGGCGAAGTCGGCACCGGCGCCCGTGGTGGTGGCCCGGGATCCGTCGGCGATCGCGCGCACCCTCGATGCGTGGGGACGCGGCTTCTCCGCGTGGTACGAGCACGGCATGCGCTGGTCGCTGGCGCATCCGCGGTCGGTATTCGGGATGGCCGGCGCGCTGTTGGCGGTCACGCTGGTGCTCATCAACACGCTGCCCAAGGAGATCCTGCCGCGCGTGGATGAAGGGGTACTGGTGGCGGCGGTTCAGCTCCCCGAGGGCACCAGTATTCAGGCCACGGCGGCGCAGGTGGCGCGCGTGGAGGGTGCCGCGCGGGCGCTTGGTGCCACCGGCATTTATGCGCGCGTGGGCAAGGCCACCGATGAAGAAGTGCTGGCCGGTGCCGACCCTGGATCGAGTGCCACCGCGCAGCTCATCGTGCCCGTTCCTGCCAGTGCCGATGCCGCCCAGTTTGCGCAGCAGCTGCGCGCGAAGCTACCGGACCTGGCCAAGGGGGCCTTGGCCATCGACCTGGCCGGACAATCGGAGTTCGGATCACTGATCGGCCGCGAAGGCCGACTCGTGCGGGTAGAGCTGTCGGCCCCGACGCTGGTGGAATCGCAGCGCTGGGCGGATACCGTGCGCACGGCCATGCAAACGGTGCCCTCGCTCACCGAGGTGCGCGATGCCTTCGCCGCCACGCAGCCCATTGTGGAAGTGTCGTTGGAGCGCGCGCGTATGGCCGAACGCAACATCGTGCCACAACAGGTGGCGAGTGCGTTGGCGGGCGCGCTGGGCGGGGTGAGTGCCAGCGAGCTGCGCGAGACCGACCGTCGCACGCCGATCATGGTACGCTATGCCGGCCTGCGCAACGAGGAGCTGGAGACCGCACTCAGGACACCGTTGCGCGGTGTGCCGCTGGCGCAGCTGGTACAGGTACGCGAAACACGCGCGCCATTGGAAGTGGTGCGCGTGGGGCAGCGTCCGGTTACGATCATCGAGGGGTTGGTGGAGAGCGGCGGCACGGCGAAAGCCACCACCGACGTGCAGTCGCGCATGGCGGCCCTCACGCTGCCGGCCGGGGTGTCGTGGCAGGTGGGCGGCGCCGACGCCGAGCGTCAGCGCACGAGCAATGAACTCACGTTGGTGGCGGTGCTGGCGGCGCTGCTCATGTTCCTGGTGTTGGCCGGTGAGTTTGCCAGCTTCACGATTCCGCTGGTGGTCATGCTTACCGTGCCGTTGGCCGGTGCCGGTGCCGTGGTCTTTTTGTGGCTCACGGGGCAGTCGCTCAACGCCGTGAGTTTGATCGGCATCGTGGTGATGATCGGCATGGCCGACAACGAAGCGGTGGTCAAGCTCGATGCCATTCGCAAGTTCCGTGAAGCCGGTCACAGTATCGATGACGCTATCATTCGCGGCGGTGAGCAGCGCCTGCGCGCCATTGCGATGACGTCGATCACCACGGTGACGGGTGTGTTGCCGCTGGTGTTCGGCTGGGGCAGTGGCGGCGCGCTGTATCAGCCGTTGGCAGCGGGCATCATCGGCGGCAGCATCAGTGCGCTGCTCGTCACGTTCTTCCTGTTGCCCACGGCGTACGCGGTGCTGGAGCGGCGCACGGAACGCCGCACGGAACGGCGCACCGCGTGATCCGCTTTGCGACGCACCGCCCGGCGGTGGTATGGGCGATCTGCGTGGCGTTGCTGCTGGCCGGCGCGATCTCCTTCACGCGCCTGCCCCTGGCCACGCGTACCACCGTGGAGCTGCCGCGGCTCACGGTATTTGCCAGCTGGCCGGGTGCGTCGCCCGAAGTGATCGAGACGTATCTCACGAGCCCGGTGGAAGCGGCCATTCAAGGCGTGCGCGGTGTGCGGCGTGTGTCCAGCAATTCGAACGACGACTACGCCAGCCTCACGGTGGAGTTGGAGGAGGGCGCCGATGTACAGATGGCGCGGTTGGCCATTCTCGAGCGGCTCGAGCTGTTGCGCGCCGATTTGCCGCCGGGCGCGAGCCCTCCCACCGTGGCCAACTACGTGCCGGAGGGATTGGAAGAGGCGCCGCTGATGTCGCTGTCGGTGTTCGGGCCGTATACCTCGGGCACGTTGCAGAAGCTGCTGGAGGAACGCGTGAGTCCGCGGTTGGGCAGCATACCCGGGGTGGCCGGTGTGCAGGTGCGTGGCGGCACCGACATGGGGGTGTCGGTATCGTACGATCCGGTGCAGCTGCGACGCATCGGCATCTCGCCGCAGCGATTGTCGGAAGCGATTGCCGGCGCGCGCATGGTGCAGGCGTTGGGCGCGCTCGATCGCGGCAGTGACCCGTCGCATGCCACCACGCAGAACGTGGTGCTGCGCGACCAACCCAAGGCCCTCGAGGATTTGCAGGCGTTGCCGGTGCGTGGTCCCGGTACGCGCGTGTTCAAGCTGGGCGAGCTGGCCACGGTACGGGCCGAAGAAGACGCCCGCGGCCGGTTCTTTCGCATTGATGGTGCGCCCGCCGTGGCAGTGGAGATCTCGCGGCATCCCGGGGCCGACGCCATCAAGACGGCAGCGGCGCTCCGCGCCGCGATCACGCAGCTCGAGCCCAACATGCCGCCGGCGGTCCGGTTGCGCATCAACAACGACGAAAGCGAAGACCTGAAGAAAGAGCTCGATGACCTCGCGCTCCGCAGTGTGATCGCCTTCGGATGCGTGCTCTTGGTGCTGGCATTCACGCTGCGCCGTTGGCGTGCGGTGGCGGTGGTGATGGGCACCACGGCTGTCGCCATCGCCGCCACCGCGCTGTCGCTCTATCTGTTCAGCATTCCCGCCAATCTGCTCACGCTGGCCGGATTGGGCATGGGCGTCGGCATTCTGGTGCAGAACGGGCTGGTGGTGGTGGAGCGCCTGAGCACCGAGCCTGATACGCCCGACGGTCGTGCGCAGGCGACGCGGCGCATCATGCCAGCCATCGTGGGCAGCACGCTCACGACGGCGGTGGTGCTCTTCCCGTTCCTGTATTTGCAGGGTGACACCCGGGCGGCGTTCGTGCCCTTCGCGGCGGCGTTCGTGTTCGCACTGGGGTGGAGTGTGTTCACCGCGCTGCTCGTGGTGCCGGCGCTGGGGAAGGGCGTCGCGGCACAGAACGCGGCGTGGCCGCGATTGCGACGGGTGTACACGCGCGTGCTCATACGACTGCTGCGCTGGCGTGCCGCCACGATGGTAGCGGCGGTGGCCGTGCTGGCGGTGCTCACCTGGGGCTTCATCGAGAAGGTGCCGCGCTCGTCGTTCGGGGGGTTCGGGGAACGGCGCACGTCGCTGAGCGTGGGCTTGTCGTTTCCGCGCGGCTCCGACCCCGGCACGCTCGATCGCGGCATGGCGGAGTTCGAGCGGCTGGTGGTGGGACGCCCCGAGATCGAACAGGTGCGGGCGGCGGCGCGCAGCGGCACGTCGGCGCAGATGTCGGTGCTGTTTACGCGCGCCGGTGGGCTCACGGCCGTGCCACTGGAGTTGCAGGAATTGCTCACGCAGCGCGCGGTGTTGATCGGCGGCGCGAGCGTGAGTGTGGTGGGCGACGGCCCCGGCTTCTCGAGCGGCGGTGGCGGCTCGAGTTTCGCGACGTTCCGCATTCAGGTGCGCGGCTACTCGTACGACGGGGTGGGACGCGTGGCCGACGATCTCAAGTCGCGGCTCGAGCGCATCACGCGCGTGCGCGAGGTGCGCATCAGCAGCGGCGGCTACTTCGGCGGCGAGCGCGGCTATCAGGTCACGCTCGAACCCGATCGTGCCGCCCTCACCCGCTACGGATTGAACGCGTCGTTGCTGACCGGCGCCATCGCGCGTGAAGTGCGCGGGCCGGTGGGTCGACAGCTGCTGGAAATCGGTGGCGACGAACTGCCGGTCACGGTGAAAGCCGCCGGCGCGCGCGACCGCAGTCTCGAAGAGCTGCAGGACGCCATCGTGCCCACGCTCACCGGCGCGCCGGTACGCATCGGCGACGTGGCGTTCGTCGACGCGCGCGAAGCGCTCAGCACCATCGTACGCGAAGACCAGCAGTACATCCGGCAGGTCTCGTACGATTTCCGCGGACCGTCCAAGCTGGCCCGCCGCACGCACACGGCGTTCATGCAATCGCTGGCGGCGCCCGCCGGCTACAGCATCATCGATCTCACCGAGGGCTCGCCGTTCGATCGCGACGAAAGCGAGAAGGGACTCTATCTCGTGTTCGCGATCGGCGTGGTGCTGGTGGTGCTCGCGGTGGCGTTGGTGTTCGACTCGATGTGGGGCGCCGCGCAGGTCTTCCTGTCGCTGCCGCTGGCGATCGGCGGCGTGGTGGCGGCGTTCTGGCTCCTGAAAGCCGCGTTCACACGAGAGGCCGCCGTCGGGGTGATTCTGGTCATCGGCCTGGCGGTGAATCAGGCCATTCTCTTGGCTGATGCGGCGCTCGAGAAACGTCGCGCGCTGCGCGCAGCCGGGCTCGATGCCCGCTTGCATGCCGGGCAGGTGTTGCACGCCGCGCTCGACCGGGCCGGCATGATTCTCATTGTCACGCTCGCCGCGATGGCGTCGCTGATTCCACTGTCGGTCGGCACCGATGCGACCCGCCTGTTCGGCGCCATCGCACTCGCCACCGCCGGTGGCACCGTCGCCGGTACGCTCGGCGTGATGTTCGTGATGCCGGCGTTGCTGGTGGGGCGACGGCTACGCGCCCCGCGTTCAGTGTTCCGCTGGCGCCGGGCGGTCGTACCAGCCGCGAGTCCGTAGGTTCACGCGAAGCTCGCGAAGGGCCGCGAAGGACGCGAAGAACAACAAAAGAAAAAATGCCGTTGCTGTTCTTCGCGACTCTTCGTGATCTTCGCGCCCTTCGCGTGAACCGCTGATTTCTGACGTCTGAACCCTGACGCCTGAATCCTGACGTCTACTTGTGCGACAACGTCCACACGTACGCCGCCACCGCCTGGATCTGCGGGTCCGCGAGCGCCATGCGGCCGCCGCGGGCGCCCATCGGGTTCGGGTGCGTCGGGTCCTTGATCTTCTCCTTTGGCACGCCGCTCACGATCGTGGCGACGATCTCCTCGAAGCTGCCCGTCGTCATCTGCAGGAACTTCGGGCCGGCCAATGACGGCGCATTCGTGGCGCCGACGCCGCCCTTGCCGTGGCAGCGGGCGCATGAGCCGTTGTTGAAGATCGAGTCACCCATGGCGACCGCAGCCGCCGTGACAGCGGCCGGCTTCGCCATCTTGGCGTCGGCCGCCGGGCTCAGGTTGGCGTTGGCGCCGCCGGATGATTTGCAGGCGACCGCGAGCGTGGACAACAGCGTGATGGCAACGAGACGACGCATGGCGGGGACGGGCTGAGGTGGAGGGCGGGGACGAATTGCAAAACTGCAGCGGATCGTCACAAACGGCTATCTTTCACGTATGACCTCTATTGCATTTCTCGGCACGGGGCTGCTTGGCAGCGGCTTCGTGGAAGCCGCCTGTCAGCGGGGCGATACGGTGACGGTGTGGAACCGCACCATCGACAAGGCCCGCGCACTCGAGTCGTTCGGTGCCATCGTAGCCGACACACCGGCCGACGCCGTGCGTGGCGCGAGCCGCGTGCACCTGGTGCTCAAGGATGACGCCGTGGTGGAAGACGTCATCGCGCAGCTCCGCGCCGGACTCTCGCCCGACGCCATCATCGTGGATCACACCACGACGCAGCCGGCCCTCACCGCCGAACGCGCCACGCGGCTCAACGCCGAAGGCGTGCACTATCTGCACTGCCCCGTCTTCATCGGACCGGCCGCCGCGCGCCTGAGTCAGGGCATCATCCTCGCCGCCGGCCCGACCGCGCTGTACGAATCGGTGAAGGACGCACTGGCCGCCATGGCCGTGCGCGTGGAGTACTTCGGCGAGCGCCCCGACCTCGCGGCGGCCTACAAGTTGATGGGCAACGCCTTCATCATCGGCATGGGCGCCCTGCTCAGCGATGTGTACAGCATCGCCAAGGGCAGTGACATCGCCCCCACCGACGCGCTCAAGCTCCTCGAGTTCTTCAACCCCGGGAACATCCTGCAGGGGCGTGGCCGCACGATGGCCGCGGGCAAGTTCGACGCGAGCTTCGAGCTCACGATGGCGCGCAAGGACATTCGTCTCATGATGGAAACGGCGGGCGACCTGCCGCTGGCCGTGCTGCCGTCGCTCGCCGCCCGCATGGACGCCGTCATCGCCGAAGGCTTCGGCGCCCGAGACTTCGCGGTGATCGCCAAGGACGCGATCGCGGGGACCGGCGTGTAGCCAACACGATGGAGGCAACCGCAGGCGGGGGGTGTGGTGACGAATTATCGTTCGTGACCTCCACCCCTCCGCCTATGCGCACCCCCTGCGTTCTCGCGCTGCTCGCCTCGGCCGCCCTCCCCGCCGCCGCCCAGCAGCCCACCCGTACGCTGACCAAGCCGCTCGCCGAATACGGTGAGCCGTTCTCGCAGATCGCCGCCGTCCGGGAGTTGAAGGACGGCCGGCTGCTCGTCGTCGACAGTCGCGACAAGCTCGTGCAACTGGTCAATCTCACCGCCAACACCGCCACCAAAGTCGGTCGCGAGGGCTCGGGCCCCGGTGAGTATGGCCTGCCCACCCAGCTCTTCGCGCTGCCCGGAGACAGCAGCGTGATCTTTGATCCGCTGAACCAGCGCTACCTCATGGTGCACCCCGATGGGAAGCCCGGCGCCTCGTTCCGGGTGGGCGACGAGCCGTCGGGACCGCCGCGGCCGAGCCAGGGCCAGCGCCCCGCAGGCGGCGGGCAGGTCATCCGGATCGGCGGTTTGGGGTTTGGGATGCCGCGAGCGTCCGACGCCCGCGGACGCCTCTACTTCGAAGGCGGCGGCCTCTCGATGGGTCCCAACGGACCTGTCACCGCCGACACCGCCCCGATCGTGCGCTATGACCGCGCCACCAAGGCCGTGGATACGCTGGCGTGGGTGAACCTGCCCAAGAACAACGCCTCGGTGAAATCCAGCGGCAGCGGTGGCAACCAGCGCATGGAAGTGCGGATCGGTGGACGGACGCCATACCCCGCCCGCGACGCCTGGACCGTGTTGCCCAACGGCACCGTGGTCATCGCCCGGGTTGGCGATTATCACCTCGATCTCGTTTCGCCTGCGCGCGTCGTGACGCGTGGTGCCGCGGTCGCGTTCACGCCGGTCAAGGTCGGGAGCGCCGAAAAGCAGGAGTATCGCGATCAGTCGAAGAACACAGGCGGCATCATGATCATGCGCACGGAAGGCGGCCCGGGCGGGTCGCAGAACCGCGCCAGCACAGCGCCACCACCGTTCGAGGAGCCGACCGAGTGGCCCGCCACCAAGCCGCCCTTCAACTCGAACGGGATCTTCGCCACGCCCGCCGGCGAGATCTGGATCGCCCGCAATCGGTCGGCCTCCGATCCGACCCCGACGTATGACGTCTTCTCCGCGGCTGGAAAACTGACCGGCAAGGTCGTGCTGCCGAAGCAGACCCGTGTGGTCGGCTTCGGTGCCGGCGGCGCGGTGTACACGATCCGGGTGGATGACGACGACTTGCAGTACCTCCAGCGCTTCCGGGGCTGAGCAGGACCCGCTAACGTTCCGGTGTCGTCGTTCTGAACCCCTGCGAGGCCTTCCATGCCGTTCTTCACCTATCCCGCTCCCGCCGATTGGCTCCTGCCGATCATCAAGTTTCCGCTGATGCTCATCTCGGCGATCTTCAGCGGGATCATCGCGATCGGCCCCATCGGCCAGATTGCGTTGGTCGCGATCATCATCGCGCTCTATGCGCGGAACATCATGGGACCGGCTCGCCCGTAACGGCGGCAACAATCGATGAGAACGGCCCGCCGCGACAGCAGTCGCGGCGGGCCGTTTGGTTTGGTGCACGCTGCAGCGGTGAACAACAGGTTGACTGCAAAACGAACGCTGTGGGCTGGGGAAGACTCGTCTCACAGCGGACCGGGGGCCGCCCCCTTCCGCGAGGTGGAACTGCGGCGCATTCTCGTGGCTCGCGCGACGCGCGATACCGCCGATGCGCACTTATCACACTGTGGAGCCCTGATGTCCGTTCGCTCGTTCCGGTTGATGGCGACACTGCCGGCGGTGCTGCTGGCCGCCTGTGCGCAGCCTCCCGCTGCGGCCGCCCCCCCGACGTTGCAATTCGCCGACTATCAGCTGGTTGATCTCACGCACGCGTACAATGCGCAGACGATCTACTGGCCCACGTCACCGAC
>CANGXK010000003.1 GCA_947457715.1 Gemmatimonadota bacterium | reverse complement strand
GGATCGACCACCAGCGTGCCGTTGCGCTCGATATAGCGGAACTGACTTGGTGACGCATCGTCGAAGGTGAACAGCACCGGCGTCTTGCCCACCGGTACGTCCATCGTCTTGTCGAGCATCTCCGACAGGTTCACCGGCACATAGCCGCGCGCATGCAGCTCGCTCAGTTCGGCGCGGAAGCGCTCGCGCGACACCTTGTACGTGCCGTCGGCGGTCACGACCTGATGCCACTCCACGATCGGCATCCGTCCCAACTCATTGGGGACACGCGGGCCCGCCGGTGCGGCCGGCTTTGCTCTTGCCTGTTGCGCCGCAGGTGGCTGCGCCTTCTTCGGCACAGCAGGCTGGACTTTGGCACTTTCCGGACGCTCGGGTCGTAAGACCGCATGCGGACGCGCGTGAGCCGTTGCCGGGATGACGCACGAAGCAACCCAAGCAGCCACTCCCACTGTCTGTATGAAGATCGACACGCGCGGCGTGGTGCGGACGGTGCAGTATCGGATGAGCAGTTCCTGGCGTGCCATGATCGCAGAGGAGTGTGATGGAGGCTGAAGCTAACAACGCGTCGGCGTCGGCCGCGACACCGGTCGCGACCCCCGCGGTGTCGTGGCGCACACGGCTGTTCAAGCCCTTGCTGTATGCGGGGGCCCTCGTCGTGGCGGGTACCCTCACCACCGCATTCTGGTGGTGGTCGTGCGGCTGGAACGGTTGCCCAACGTCGGCGCAACTGCGAGCCTGGACGCCCACCGAGGGCGGTGCCCTGCTGGCGCGCGATAGTGCCTTGGTGAGCGCGCTCTCCCCCGTGCATCGCACGAACGTTCCGCTCAGTCGTGTCCCGGCGCACGTGCAGGCAGCGTTCATCGCCGTCGAAGATCGGCGCTTCCACGCGCACCACGGGGTTGACTGGTACGGGGTCGCACGCGCAACACTCGCCAACATCACGGCCGGCAGTGTGCGCGAAGGCGCCAGTACGATCACGATGCAGCTCGCCCGCAACGTATTTCTGGGCAATCGTGCCACCGAGCGCACGCTCGGGCGAAAACTGCTCGAGTGGCGCTACGCCACGCTCCTCGAGGGATCACTGTCGAAGCAGGACATCCTCGAGCGTTATCTCAACGCGATCTATCTCGGCAACGGCGTGTATGGTGTCGAGGGCGCGAGCCGCGACCTGTTCGGCAAGTCGGTAAAGGATCTCTCGCTCAGCGAGGCGGCACTGTTGGCCGGCCTGCCCAAAGCGCCGTCGTCGTATTCGCCGCGGCGCGACAAAGCGCGCGCGCTGACTCGGCGTGCGATCGTCTTCGATGTGCTGCTGCGCGAGGGCGTGGCCGACAGCGCCACGATTCGCACGCTGCGGAACAAGCCGCTCGAGCTCGCGCGCGCCGAATGGGCACCGCCCCGGGCCGTCGACTCGTGGGCGGTGGAAGCCGTTCGCGTCACTCTCGATTCGCTCCGCCAAGCCGGTGTGATCCCCAAGGCCCTCAACGATGCGCAACTGCGTGTGTGGAGCACGATCGATCGTCGTGCACAGGTTGCGGCCGAGCGCGTGATTGCCGCAGGCGCGTGGCAGATCGACCAGGAGCGCGCCTACGGCGGTTTTCCCGTTGGCCGTGCTGGCGCGCGCACACAGGGGGCGTTGGTCGCGCTCGACCCCACTTCCGGTGCGCTGCGGGCGCTGGTCGGCGGCCGCCGCGTCGAGCGAAAAGGCTTCAACCGCGCATTGCGCGCCAAGCGGCAGCCGGGCAGCACCTTCAAGCCGTTCGTGTACGCGGAAGCGCTGCGGCAGGGCTTCACCGCCGCTACCATGCTCGAAGACGAACCGGTCGAGATCGACGTCGGTCGCACCATCTGGATGCCGTCCAACTACGGCGACGAGTATGCCGGTCATATCACGATGCGCGACGCGCTCGCGCGTTCGGCCAACGCGGCCACGGTGCGGCTCAGCAGCAAGCTGAGCATGCAGCGCATTGCCGATTTGGCGCATGCCCAGGGCATCGTGAGCGACCTGCCCATCGTGCCGGCACTCGCGCTCGGCGCAGGCGCCGTGACGCCGCTCGAACTGACTGCGGCGTACGCGCCCTTCGGAAACGGCGGCAGGCGCGTGCAGCCATATCTCGTCGAGCGGGTGGAGGACCAATTCGGACGGGTGATCTGGAGTCATCCGCGCGCGACCGGGACTGCGGTACTCGCAGCCGCCGACGCCTTCCTGATCACGTCGTTCCTGCAAGACGTCGTGGCTCACGGCACCGGCCGCCCGGTGCGTGAGGCTGGCATCCGTGGGCCCGTGGCCGGAAAGACGGGCACGACGAATGACGGCGCCGATGTGTGGTTCGTGGGCTATACGCCCACGCTGGTGGCCAGCGTCTGGTTCGGCGCTGACGATCCGCAGCCACTCGGTTGGAACGCCTCAGGCGGGCGGCTGGCCGCACCGGTGTGGGCGCGTTTTCTTCGCGATGGATGGCACAGCCCCGAAGAGGATCGTGCGTGGATCCCGCCCGCCGGTCTCGAGACGAAGCAGATTGACATCGGCACCGGCAAGCTCGCCAGCGACTGGTGTGGGCCGTCGCGTCGCGAGTACTTCGTACGAGGCAGTGCGCCCGAGGCCTCGTGCGAGAATGATCCGTATCTCGCGATGCGCGACGCCGAGCCGCCCGCCTGGAACGCCGTGGATAGCAGCGGATCGGGAGCATTCGATCCTGCGCAGATCGCCGAGGCCGTGAGCGGCATGCTGGACGCGATGGGGGGCAACACCAAGGCTCGCGCCGCGACCGCTCGCATCATCAGCGAGTTGCGCAAAGCGCAGCGGCAAACGACGCGCGACATGAAGCGGGAAGACGAGCGCGACTGATGTGCGTCAGCTACAGCACGCCGAGCCACTCCTTCTCGAAGCCGGTGTAACCCGGAAAGATCTTCGGGAGCTGCGTCGCGCCAAGATGCGTGGACGCAATTTCGCTGAACACGGCACGAAAGTCGGTGGTGAGCGCGAGATCGCGTCCTTCGTAGAGCTGTTCCGGAGCCAAGCCGGGCCAGCGGCCATGCACCGTTCTGGCCGAACGCAGCGAGCCGCCGATGACGAACATCGCGCCGGCATGACCATGGTCGGTGCCGCCCGTGCCGTTCTGTCGCACCGTGCGTCCGAACTCCGAGCAGGTGAGAATCACCACGTCGTCCATGCGGTCGCCCAGATCGGCCACCAGCGCAGCGATGCTCTGTGAGAAGTCGCCGAGACGCCCGGCCAGCTGGCCTTGGGCGCCACCTTGATTCACGTGCGTGTCCCAGCCGCCCACGTCGGCGAACGCCACTTCGAGCCCGACCCCCGACTTGATCAACTGCGCGATCTGCAGCAGCCGCTGGCCGAACTGCGAGCGAGGATACTCCACGCCGCCGGCCGGCCGGTACTGCTGCGGGTTGGCGGCCCGCAGCACCTTCAGCGCCTCGAACATGTCGCTGCCGCTGCCGTACACGAGGTCCGACGATCCGGTGCGATACAGCGCCTCGATGCGACGCTGTGCTTCACCACCGTTGGTGCGGATCGAGAACTCGTCGATGGAATTCATTGCCACCACCGGACGCGCGCCCTCCAGCATGCGCGGCGTCTGCGCCGTCATCGCCACGGCACGGAATGGCGCCGCCGCCCCCGGCGCACATGATGCCGCCTCGCATGTGCCCTCGACCGCGAGATAGCGATTGAGCCAGCCGTCGGTCGTGCCTTTGCGGTCGGGTGTGCCCGTTTCCATATAGTCCTGCGCATCGAAGTGCGAGCGCGTGGCACTCGGACTTCCCACCGCGTGAATCGGCGCCAGCATACCGCGATCCCACAGCGGCTTGAACGACGCCAACGACGGGTGCAGGCCGTAGAACCCATCGAGGTCGATGGCGCCCGCTGCATTGGCCGAGCCGCCCACGCGCGCGGGCGTGGCAATCGCGAGCTGCGGTCGTGCCGCGTAGTAGTCCCTGTCGCCGAACGGCACCAGCACGTTGAGCGCATCGGCGGCACCACGCTGAAAGAGCACGAGCAGCGTCTTGCCGCGCACGGCCCGCGGCAACTCCATTGCCAGTGCGGTGCGCCGCAGGAAACTCGGCGACAGACCGAGGGTGACGAGCGACAGCGCGCCGCCCTTGAGAAACACCCGGCGATTCACGGGATTGGTGAAGGCAGACATGATGGGATTCCTGCTCAGCGGCGTTGAAATTCAGGAGCCCCGAGCGCGAGGCCGACGATCTGCGCGAACCCCGTGAGCTGCGGCAACGTACCGATCGACTGCGTCAGCGTGGTGCCGCGCGTCGGGCGTATGGCTTCGCGTCCCGCCGCCTGCTGTTGCTGCGCCACCGGTGCGCGCGCCGCACGCCGCTCCCGTGCGGCCATACCACCGGCCGCGCCTCCCATCATCGGCGTGTCATCGGCGTCGGCCATGAGCAGCGAGTCGCTCGCGCCGCCATGCGACTGCAGAAACGGATTCGTGCCGGTCAGCAACACCTGTCGCGTATCCGACGATACCGCACCGCCGAACAGCTCCTCGATCACGCCATCCACTTGGTGTTCGCGCGACGCATTTGCCAGCTTCGCGGTGAGAGGCCACGCCGGAAGTTTGACGCCCGGCACGCGCGCTGACGCGGCGGCCAGTCCGAAATTGATGCGATTCAGAATCGCCCCAGTGTTCATCCAGGCACCGCCCGTTTCCGGATAGCCGTTCGGCGCCTGATGGCCGAAGAGCGGCTGCCCCAGTCGGCTCACCAGCTGCGACGTGCGTGGCGTGGCGTCGGGCGGTGCGCTCATCGCCCGCAGCGTGCTCGTCACGAGCTCGAACGGCGACTTCACCTTGGCGCGATAGCTGGCCGACGCGAAGAACTCGGGGCTCGTCACGATGGTGCGCACCACCTCGCGGATGTTACCATCGGTACGACGGAACGTGGCCGTCGCGCGCTCAACCAGCGCCGCCGGTGGTGTGTCGCTCACGAAGCGACGCGTCAACTTGGTGGCGATGAACCTGGCCGTGCTCGGATGCGACGCCAGCAGATCGAGCACCGCCTCGCCTTCCTCGATGCCCGTGTTGGCGGCGAACGACGTGCCGAGGATGGTCTTGGCACTTGCATCATGCACCTCACCGCGGAACGCAAAGCCGCCACCCTGCGCACCGCGCGCGATCGTCCATCCGGTGAGGGCGCGCGCTACTTCGATCACATCCTGCTGCGTATAGCCGCCGTCCACACCCAGCGTATGCAGCTCCATCAGCTCCCGCGCGTAGTTCTCGTTCAGGCCACGGCGCCGCTGCGCTGCCTGTGGCAGCTGAGGATTCTGCGCGATGCGCTGTTGCACGGCCGCCGCGCGACGGGCGGCCTGCCGCGCATTCAGCGGACGCGGCGCCGCCCGCAACGTGGGGCGGCCGCTGTCGGCCACGCTCTGCCAGTTGTCGAGGTAGTAGAGCATGGCCGGGCTCTTGGCCACCGCGCCCAGCAGCTCCCGAAACGTGCCGAGGGCATGCGGGCGGATCGTCTGTGCGTCGTACTCCGGCAGGAAGTAGCGGGTGCGATCCTTGCCGGCGAACACGTTGAAGTGATTCTCCCAGAAGTCGACCATCACTTCGTGCAATTGGCGCTCGCTGATCACCGCGCGCGCCACCCGGCTCGACGCGAGTTCGCCCAGAAAGGCGTACGACTGGCGGCCCTGCTCGCGGAGCTTGACGGAGTCGGCGGCCGATACGGTGGCGCCGCGGCGCTGCAGCTGTGCCAGCACCGCGGCCGGCGGCGGGGCGTCGGCGAGCAGCTGTTCGCCCGTCTTGCCGAGCGTCGTGAACCGGGAGAGGAAGTCCTCGGTGACGGCGTCGGGAATGCGCTCGGGATGCAGCTGGCGCTCGATCCAGGCGTCAACCCCCAAGGCGCGCACAGCCTCGACGTCACCCGGTCGGGCGCCGAAGGCGAGGCGATTGAGCGCGTGGTGCACCTGTTGGTCGGCCGTCTGCTCGCGCGAGGCCACCGGCGCCGAGGCGCTCTGCGCGGTAACGACGCGCGGCGTAAGGGCTGTGATGCCAAGCGTCGCCAGGTGCAGGGCCACCCCGGAGAAGCGGGATGCGCGGGAAGTCGGCAAAGTATGAACCCTCGAGTGAAGTCTTCCGGTATGACGGACGGCCAGCGGCATCGTTAACCGCGCCGCCCTGTATCTTTCTTCGGATATGGCTCACGGCACCGCGCACGGCCGATTCAATCAGCTCCTCGACGCCGCGCTTGCGGCCGGCACACTCACGGCCATCGCCACCGGCGGGGCGTTGCTCGGCCTCGGCTGGCGTGAGGGTGAGGCGGGCCGTGTGTTCCGGCTCGCCGGGCGCGGCCTGCTCGAGCGCGTTGGGGTGGCCTCATCGGCCGCACCACTGACCTCGGTCGCGCTCGGGTATCTGCATCACCTCCTCGTCGCGACGGGATGGGGCGTGCTCCTTGCGCTGCTGGTGCTTCCGTTACGCGGTGTTCCACGCATCGCCGCCGCCATGCTCGCCGCCACAGGGTATGCTGCACTCGCCCTCTGGGTGCTCCCGTCCACGTTACGAATCGGTTACGCGGTGACGGGAACGCTGCCCGGCGTAGTTGCCATTGGAGCAGCCGTTGCCGTCGCGTTGCTTGGCGGCGTCTGGGTGGCGATCGGCGAAGGCCACGAGTGACGCTGCGTCATAACGTGTTGCTCATCACTCGGCGGTCCGTCCTTCACGTGAACGGCGTACGCGCCCGACGGATCGGCTGGTCGGGCGCAACCCTTTTTCTTCAGGAGGCAGGAACATGGACGTCCTCGTACGACTCGAGGCGCGTCCGAGCGATTCGCCGGTCGTTGCGCACGTGAATTCGATTCCCGTGCTTCCCTTCGGTACCCGCTCGCGGCGTGAAGTCGTCACGCTGTACGGCGTCGCCGACGCGCAGTCTCTGGCGTTGGCCCTCGCGGCCAGCGTCGAGAGTGAACGACTGGAAGCGCACACCGGAGTCGTGCGCCATCTCGGCGTATGGCCGGACCGCGGTGCGGTCGGTGATGCGGCGTGGCGGGATCGAACGACGGGTCGGTTGGTCACCCAGGATCTGGACATTCCGTTGTTGACACTCGAGGCGCGTGCCTCCGAGCTGCTCGGCGCCTGTGGGTCGACGCTCCGTCGCGTCGCGGCGGGCTTGGCAATGCCGGACTGGCCAGAAGGCAGCGAGCGCGCACTGAGCTTTTCGTTCGTGACCATGAACGCGGTCGCATCCGGCGGAGCCGGGCATCCATTGGAAGACGAGGCCGGCGTGGAAAGCTGGCTCGACTCCATCCGACAGGCCGATGCATTCACTTTCGACGTCGAGGGCGACTGAATTCACACTTTCTTCGTCTGCGCAGGACCACGGGCCGCGATCACCTCAGGTGATCGCGGCCCGTATGTCTTCCGGCGGATCTGCCAACGTGCATTGCGCCCGAGGAACCGCGCGTCGTGCCGCGGTTCTCACTCACGCACGGGCCCCGGCTGTGCCATCACCACAGCCTCCGGCCCGATCACACTTTGTGGTACGTAATCCGTGCCGCCTCCCGCCGATCCGCCCCGTCGTAAATCTCGAAGTCGCTGAAGAACGCCGGTGCTTCCTGCTGCAGGACGCGTAGCGCCATCACCGCGAGCCGTCGGATTTCGAGTTCAGCTCCTTCGCTCGAGCGGAGCTCCAGCATCGTGCGCCATGCGCGCGCATTGGCCGTGACCACGATCTTGGTTTCCGTGCTGTTCGGCAGCACGCCACGCGCCGCTTCGCGTGCCATTTTGCGGCGATGGACTTTGTCGTCGACCCAGGCGTAGCGTGTCATCAGTGAATCGACCAGCGCGATGTAGCTTTCGACCGCGCTCGTGACCTGCGCACGCCACGCCTGCTCGAGCGGTTCGTCGCCGATCATCGCCGGTGGCATCACGAACTGCGCGTCGCTCTCGTCCACGTAGCGCTGCGACAGTTGCGAGTACGCGAAGCCGGCGCGATGGCGAACCAGCTCATGCGTGAGTGACCGGCTCACGCCTTCGAACAGGATCGAGTAGCTCGCATGTTCGAGCACGCTGCCGTGCCCCTGCTTCTTGATGTTCTCGAGATACTCCCGCGTCGACCGGCCGGCCGGATTCCGCTGGCTCATGTAGCACAGGCGGCCCGCGAATTCAGCCAGGCGCTCGCCATCCGTGGACTCGCCGATCCACTGGATGGGCAGATGACTCGCGTCGACGAACTGGGGACGGGCGAGCACGGTGATCTTGGGCTCGCGGAGAATCGCGGCGTCGGAAAGCGGCATGGAGGAGAAATCAGGTGTGTGAGACGCTGGCGTCACTGCAACAGTGGCGTAATATCGCAATTATCGTCGGCGGCGCATCCACCCGCTTGTCCACCCGCTTATCCACCAGTGAATCCACCACGATCGCCCTGCCTATGCTGATGGCCGTCCGCCGCAAATTGGGCAGTTGAACGACCTGTATTCGAGTCATTATAGCGTCACTATAAAGGCATCATAAAGTCAGATCTTCAATTCCATCGGGGACTACCCCGCGAGACTGTCCAGTCGGAAGCGGCTCCAGTCCCTGGCGCCCTCGATGTCATCGAGCACCGCGCGGGCGGCGGCCGGCAGCGGCGCGGCGTCAGGGTCGTGCCGGAGCACCTCAATTGAACGGTCGCCGTCGCGCGCGATCTTGCACCCCGGATTCAGCACCCCCGACGGATCGGCGGCCTCCTTCACGTGCGCGAACGCGGCGCGTGCTTCGAGGCGCCAGACGCGATCCATGAGCGGCGCCCGTAAGCGTCCATCGCCATGCTCGCCGGCCAGCGTTCCGCCAAGCACCGACGTGAGTTCGCAGACGCGATCGAGAATCCCCTGCACCCGATCGCGCCATCCCGTGCGCGTCACGTCGACGAGCGGATTCACATGGGCGTGCGCGTCCCCGGCGTGTCCGAAGATCACGCCCGGGGTGTCGAAGTGGTCAAGCGCACGGCGCACTCCACGCACATAGTCGGGGAAGCGATCGGGGGGCACGCAGCCGTCCTCAATGAACTGCATCGAGCGGAGACGCGGCGCGAGGCGCGACAGAATCGGGCTGGCCGCATGGCGCAGCGCCCACAAGCGATGCTCGTCGTCGGCTTCGACTGCGGTATGCACCTCGCTTGCCCCATGACGGGTCGCGCGCGCCGCCAGTTGCGTCATCGCGTGCGCGGCCGCTGCGGCCGACTCGCCTTCGACTTCCATCAGCAGCACCGCCTCGGCGTGCGCCGGGATACCCGTCGGTCCATCGGTGGCGGCGACCTCGAGGAACGTGCGGTCGAGCAATTCGCAGGCGGTCGCGCCATCGACGCGGGCCTCGACGGCGCAGGCCGTGGCCGCTTCCAATGCATCGAACGTTGCAAGAATGGTGGCCGTGGCACCGGCCACCGGAATCAACGCCAGCTCGATCTCGGTAAAGATCGCCAGCGTGCCTTCGCTTCCCACCAGCAGGTCCACGAGATGCCCGTTGGCGCGCAGTACGTCGGCGATGGCATATCCCGACGACTCTTTGCGCACACCGGCATGCCAGAGCGCATGCGCCGGGATCTCGCTGCCCAGTTGCGCGCCGATCTGCGCCATCGCATCGGCCAGGCGACGCACGGCCGGCACGCCGATCGGCCACGGGGTGTGGCGGCGCACCCAGACATCGCTGCCATCATCGAAGACGCAGCGCACGCCCATGACCCATGGGCGCGTGGCGCCGAACTTGAGGGTGCGCGCGCCCGCGGCATTGGTGCCCACCATGCCGCCGATGGTGCAGAACCTGCCGCTCGACGGGTCGACCGGAAAGCGGAGTCCATGGCGACGTGCCGCGTTGTCGATCTCCCCGCGGGTCGCTCCGGCGCCGACGCGGAGGCGCCGAGCCTCGGCGTCGACCGCGCCGATCTGGCGCAGGCGACTGAGGTCCACGATCACGCCAGGGCCGACGGCGCCGGCCGCCATCCCGCTCCCTGACCCGCGAGGCATCAGCGCGACGCCCTCCCGCTTGCCCCAGCGCATAAGCGCCGGCACGTCGTCGGCGTCGGCCGGCACGGCCACGGCGGCGGGCACACAACGCGCGATTCCCGCGCCCTCGGCATACAGCGCCCGGGCCAGCAGATCGGTGCGGAACACACCACGGAAGTCGGGAGGCGACTCGATCACCACTGGAACCTCGTTCCCCCGGGGTGATCGCGGCAAGGGCGTTCGGCCCAGACGTGATGACGCGCCAGCACTCCTCACCGTATCTTGCACCACATGACCCTGCCAACCGCCGTCTCCGCCGCCCTCTCCCAGCGCGATGCTGCCCGCTTTTGCGAGGCGATCCTGCCGGCAGTGTCACGCACCTTCGCGCTGGGCATCAAGGTGCTTCCCGGCGCCCTCGGCCAGGCGGTGCTCGATGCGTATCTGCTCTGCCGGATCGCCGATACGGTCGAGGACGCGCCAAGCGTCGACCCACAGGTGAAGGCCGCGCTGTTCGACGATTTTCTCGCGGCCTTCCATGATCGCGCCGCTCTCGACCGGTTTCTCACGGGCGTGCAGCCGCTCGCCGGCGACGAAGCACACCTGTCGCTGACGCTCAACGCCGATCTCGTCTTCGCGCATTTTTCCCAATTGCCGCCCAAGACCCGCGCCGTGGTGCAAAAATGGGTCGCCGAGATGGCGATCGGCATGCGCAAGTTCGTGCTGCTGTATCCCGACGGCATTCGCATTCAGACCGTCGAGGAATACAAGGAGTACTGCTACTACGTAGCGGGCACCGTCGGCTACATGCTCACCGATCTGTGGCATGAGCATTCGTCGAGCATCGGCGCGAAACGCTATGCAATTTTGCGCGAGCGGTGCCGCGCGTTCGCAGAAGCGTTGCAGACAGTGAACATCCTGAAGGATGTGGCGGTCGACGCCGAGAAGGAAAACTCGGTGTACGTGCCCGAGGAACTGCTGCGCGCCCACGGCAGCTCGCAAAGCCGCATCCTCGCGCCGGAGCTGATCGCGAAGAATCGCGAGGCGCTGACGCAGCTCATCCAGCTGGCGTGGCACGATCTGGAAGAAGCGCGCACGTATCTGCTGCTCATTCCGCGCCGTGCCATCTCGATTCGTCTGTTCTGCATTCTCCCGCTGTTGCTCGCCTACGCCACGCTGCGCGATCTGGTGCAGAGCAACGCCATGCTCAAGCCCGGCGGATCGGTGAAAATCTCGCGGCGCGAAGTGAAGTCGCTCTTGATGACGGGCTCTATGCTGGTGATGAGCAACATGGGTGTGCGCTGGCTGGTTGAACGCGTGCGTCGGCGCGCCTTCGTGTTGGAGCTGGTTACCGCGCCGTAATCTGCCCCACGACCTTCTGTAGCAAATTGGGCGGATCCTTCATCCGATCCTGCTCCAGCTCGTCGAGGAGTTGCTCGATGCGCAGGTGCATACGGTCGACCGCGTTGCGATAGGCACGTCGCAGCGCGCGCCAGCCGAAAAACCCGCCGCCGCCTACGACGGCGGTGAGGCCGGCGAGGATGCCCGTCCCGGCGCCGGTGCTGACCAGCAAGAGCACCGGGACCGCGATGACGGCGTACAACACGCCGAGGGCGATGACCACCGCCACGGCCTGATTGCGCTGCATGCGGCGCATGCCGGCAATGTCCGCATCGAGTCGCACCACGCTGCGCGCGCTGTCGATCGCCGTGACGCTGGCCGTGATCTGATCGACCCGCACGAGATCGAAGCGCCGGCCGCCCACGCCGAACGAGCGGAGAAAGTTGCCGAACGGATCGCGGCGTGGCTCCCAGCTTTGGCGGTCACCGATGCGACGGCGCGTCGAGAGCGATTCCATGCGCGGCATCCACGAGTCGAGCCGACGCAGGATGTCGTCGGGTGCACCGGGCACCGTGCGCTGCGCGCCCAGCGACGCGGGCCCCAGACTATCGAGCAGCGGGCCGGATTCAGCGTCCGACATCGGCAGGCGCGCCCGTTCTTCGGCGATCGCCTGGCGCACATGCGCCAGATCGAGCCCGACTTCCTTGGCGATTTCGAGCAGACGCTCCTCCGACACGCTCTCCACGCCCTCGGAGGTCGTCGTCTGCAGTTCACTGGCGCGGGCCAGCACGCGTTCGAGCGCGGTGCGCGGAATATCAGCCATGAATCCGGGAAACCAGGGAGACGAGAATCGGCACTAGATGCCGCTCAGGATGATGTCGATCTGTCGCTGCAGCGCATCGCGAATGGCCGGTGGCAGCGAAAAGCCGTCATCGAAGCGCGCGGTGTACGTCGTCCTCCCCGAGCTGCGAATGCCGGCTTGTTCCACGTAGAAACGTACATAGCCGTCGCGCAACTCCGGCGCGATCGCGGCGAGCAGCATGGCGCCGGCCTGCACCTGACCCGTCGAGACATAGCGGTCGGCCGTGCCGGCGCGCTGCTCGGCCGGCGTGGTGTTGTCCGCGACGACTGTGCCAACCAAAGCGCCGGTGATCTCGTGCGCGAGCACGTACAGCACCTCGACGGCATCGGCGCTGCGCGCCGGAAAGGGAACCGCCACGATGGTCCGCCGGTCCGGGCCGGACGCCGTGCGCCCTTCGCCACCGATCGGCAACGACAACAGCAGATCGCCCTGACGCTGCGACGTGTTGTTCAGGAATCGCTCGAACTTCGTGCGATACGCCTGCTGCCAGAGACTGTCCACGGAGGTGACCACCGACGCCCGGGTACGCACGAGGCGCGAATGCTCCGCGTTGAAGAAGCGCTCCTGTTCATCCTGCACGCCGGCGAGAAACAGCCGGAGCCACTCGCGGTCCGGCGCCGTGGGAAACATCGACGCGATCAACGCCACGCGCGCTTGCGTTTCGCGATCGGGAGCGCGACGCGGATCCCCCTCGAACTGCAGAAAGCGCTCGATCGCATACTTCATCGCGTCCCAGTTGCCGAACTCGAACGGCAGAAACTGGGCTTGCAGATAGCCGCCGGTCACCGCCATCCGCTTCGTCAGCGTCGCGCGATTCGCATCGAGCGACGTCAGCACATTGCGCTGGTTCTTCACCACCACCAGCGAATCCCGATAGCCGTGGCGATAGAGCCGCACCCTCGACGTGTCGACGCTCAGCAACGCGAATGCATGCAGCCAGAGGTCGACATGTTCCGCCGTCCGCACGGGCCAGCGCAGTACCGGTTGCGTAACCCGTGCCGCTGACGCTTTGCTGGCCGTCGTCCCGCTGTTCGCGGGCGCTGGCACGCCGACGGGTATCACCGGGGCGCACGCCGTGAGCAACGCAATGACGGCGGTCGCAGCGAATCTGCGGACGGCCGATGGCCGGACAGGCGGATCGTAAGGCATACACGAGTATACACTTCACGTCGTCGTCGGGGCCGTGACGCTTCGGCATCTCCGTCCCACCGTGCAGGCAGAAGGTCACGCGCCGGTTGAGAGGCCGTCGGCTGCCGCAGTATCGACATCCGTGACGTTGTCCCACGCGTACCCGCGAGATCGACGGCGACGACGCGCTCAAGCGCGTCGTCGCCGTGTCCGAGAGCGATGCCGACCGCGGGGATGAGCAGATCCGTGCACATGAGCATCCGGAGTTGGACCGGCACTCGTGCGCCGGACTCCTTACGTCATCCGACGCGCCGTCTTGGGCCCGGGTAATGCAGCAGCAGGCGCGAACGCGCTGGGCTCGGGAAACGGTGACAGTGGGGCCCGCTTGGTGTTGGCCCGGACCGGCTGCGCCGCCCACCACTCCTCGAACGACGACGCAACGAGTCCGTCGGACCGGTCCTGCACGGCCGCTGCTCGCGTCGCGAGATGGTTGGCGTACTCGTTCTGCGGATGGCCGGCATGCCCCTTCACCCACGCCCACTGGGTTTCGTGCATGGCGACGGCCTCGACCGCCGACTGCCAGAGCTCCACGTTTTCGACAGGCCCCTGCGCCCGCTTCCACCCGCGCGCCATCCACCCGCGCACCCACGATGTCATGCCATCCACGATGTACCGCGAGTCGGTGGTAAAGAGCACCGACAGTGGATTCCCCTTGCGGGACATGGCCTCGTAGCTGTCGATCACCGACCGCAACGCCATCCGGTTGTTCGTGGTGTCCGGCTCCGATGCCCAGAGGTCGAAGCGCTGCACGGTCCCATCGGCTTTGCGGAACTCGATCAGTGCGCCGAGTCCACCGGGGGTGTCACCACTCTTGCCATTGCCGAGGCAGGACTCGTCGGCGAACACCGCCACCAGCGGATACTGCGCACTCACTTCACGATCTCCACCGCATCCAGTTCGTCGATGAAAATCTCCAGCAAACTGCCGGTGCTTGGGTGACGCGCCACAATCAGCTCGCGTCCGTTCTGCAGGCGGAGGCGCTCCGGGATCACGAGGAACTCGGTGCCGCGGCGATACAACTGAAGGCGCGTGCCATCAGTAATGGCGCGTTCGAGGCGGTCGTACTGAAGGACGGAGAGCTGCATAGGTCAGTGTAAGGTACAAGGGCGGAACGGCGGCTGCGGGTATGGGGCCGTGGGTACTGGGTCGTGGGTACCGGGTCGTGGGTACCGGGTGCTGCCGCCCGAGGCCAACCCCCCTTACCTCCCCCACCCCGCGCATACCGCTTCCAGAATCTCCGACGCCCGCTCGAGGTCGGCGGTCTCCACCCACTCCGTCGCCGAATGCGCGCGGGCGATATCGCCGGGGCCAAAGCACACGGCGGGAATCCCCGCCTCGGCGAATAGCGCCGCATCCGTCCAGCACGACAAGCCGGCGATGGTCGGCGCAACTCCCCCTGCCATGCACGCTTTCCGCATGGATGCGATGAGCGGGGCATCGCTCGCGAGGTCGAGCGGAGGCTGCGCGCACACCAACGACACCTCCGCGCAGAACCCCGGACGCACGGCGGCGAGTTCGTCGCACATCGCGCGGACTTCGGCCAGCGCCTGCTCCCCGCTCTCGCCGGGCAGCGTGCGGCGTTCGATGCGCAGCGTGCAGCGTTCGGCGTAGGTCGACCAGCCGGTTCCGCCCACGATCGACGACGCGTGCAGTGACGCGCGGCCCAGCAGCGGATGCACGCGGGTCGTGAGCACGTCGTGCTCGTGGCGATCGAGCGCGGCCAGCAGCAGACCGGCATGACGATTCGCGTCGATGCCCACGTCGTAGCGGCTCCCGTGCGCGGCCCGTCCATGGATCACCACCTCGATCCACGCGAAGCCTTTGTGCGCTGGCGCGATCGCCATGCGGGTGGGCTCGGTGATGATCGCACCGGTCGCGTGAAGTCCCTGGGCGAGCAATGCGCGGGTGCCAATCGACTCGTACTCCTCGTCGCAGACGGCCGTGATAATGATCTCACTGGCTAACGCTCCGCGGGCGGCCGCACGGGCGGCTGCCACGCACATCGCCGCCACGCCGCCCTTCATGTCGCTCGAACCGCGCCCATATAGCTTGCCGTCGTGGATATCCGGCGAGAACGGCTCGTGCGACATGCCCGCGACGCCGACGACATCGAGATGTCCGTTCAGGATGAGCGGGGTGCGTCCGGTCGGGCCAATGCGCGCGATGATGTTGGCGCGCCCGGGCGCGAGTTCCTGCAGTGAGACCGCGAAGCCCCACGCATTGAGCACGGTTGCCAGGTGCGTCGCGCAGGCGAGTTCACCTGGCCCATCGGGCACGAGTGATGGATTGCGTGAATCGATCGCGACCAGCGATGCGGTCAGCGCGACAGGGTCGAGCGGATATCGGTACGTCACACCGGTAGTCTAGGCGTCGGGTATGAGCCGTGACACCTCTGCGCCGCTCGTGGCGATGCGCCACGGCAGAATCTCGCCGAATGGCGAGACGGCCTCGGCCACCCGCGCCGTGTCCGTCGCGTCGCTGAGGATCATCACGCATCCGCCTCCGCTCGCGCCGAGGGCCTTGAGTCCCTGCGCCCCAGCGGCACGCGCGGCGCGGTCGAGGGCCTCGATGCGTTCCGTCGTGATGCGCGGGTGCAGGGCGCGCTGGTGGGCCCAGTGCTCGTCAACCAGCGCGGCGAGGGTGCATACGTCACCGGTGTGCACCGCGCTTCGCATGCCACGAGCGAGCACCGCCATGCGGTCGAGTGCGCCAATCACACCTGGCACCCGGTCGCGGTACGCGTCGAGCACCGCCGTGATCGTCTCGCCGGAAATACGGGACTCACCGGTGTACACGAGCGTGAGGCGCGACTCCAGTGCCGCGCGAAACGCCGCCGACAAGGGGATCTGTTCGACGCGCACCGTGGCGTCGAAGGTGAGACCGAGCGCCCCGCCGAAGGCCGCCGCGTAGTGATCCTGCCGACCACCCGCGATGCCCAGTTCCTCGACTTCGAGCGCTCGGCTCCACTCGGCGAGCGCACCCGCGTCGAACGCGTGGTACTGGGCCGCGCCGATCGCCGCCGCCAACGCGACCCCAGCCGCCGACGATCCGCCCAGCCCGGAGCCGATCGGAAAGTCGCTAGCAATCGAGACGTCTGCGCTGAGGCCGGCGCGACGCAACGCCGCGGCGACGAGCGGATACGGGTTCGCGCCAGCTGGTCCCGGACGCAGCGTCACGTGGGCGCGCCGCTCGATGGCGACGCTGCAAACAAAGCCGCCTCGCTCTTCAGGGTAGGGTGGGACATCTGTCCACCCTCCTCCGAAGTCGAGGCGACTCGGTGCCGACGCGACGAACACGTCGAACTACTTCTTCTTGGCGGGCGCCTTCTTCATGGGCGCTTTTTTCGCGGGCGCTTTTTTCACGGGCACTTTCTTGGCGGGCACCTTCTTCGCGGGCACCTTCGCAGCGGGTGCCTTCTTCACGGCCGCCTTCGTCGCCGGCTTGACCGGCGTCTTGACCGGAATCTTCGTCGGCGCCTTCACGGTCGGCGCGCTCTTCGCCGCCGAAGCGGCCTTGGCCGGTGCCGCAACTTTCTCCGCCGGCGCCTTGGCCGCCACCTTCACTTCGGCCTTCGCCTCGGCCTTGGGAGCCGGCTTGGCCTCGATGGGGGCTTCGACGATTGGCACCTTTGGTGTCGAGGCCTTCGGGAGAAGCGGCGCGTAGGTAACCTTGTCCGACGGCTTCTGTGATTCGATGCGCATCGCAGCCCGCGCTTCCAGTGCCGCCTCGGCGGCAGCGGCAGGAGCGGTGACGGCCTTCGGAAGCTGCCCCAGCGGAATCGGCTTCGGCGGCGGAGCCTTCGGCCCAGGAATCGGAAGCGATCCGTGCTTGGCGATGTACGCCGCCTCGGCCTGCTGGACCAGGACCTCGGCCTCCTCCTGACCCATTTGGCCGCGGCGGACCATGTAGTTGATCAGGTCGCGCGCACTCTCAATCGCAAATGGGCTCAGCCCAGCCGCCGCACCGATGACTTCGCGCATAGCGCCGGCCATCTTGCTCCCAGCCTCCAGGCTGATCTCGTGCGCCCGCTGTGCCATCTCGGCCGCAGTGTCGCGCGCGTCTGCAGCGCGATGCCCAGGGCCGCGGCGCGGCGCTGGGCTGGAAGGAGGTGCGTCACCTTCGGTGATCGTGTCGTCGTCAGCCTGCGGCAAATCGGCCATGGGTCGAACGGACTCCTTCCGCCAGCAATGGAGGTAGAGATGGTCGCCGACTTTTCCAGAGAGGGTTACTGCTCAGGCCTCAATAGTATGGTCCTCGACCACCATAACTCGGGTAACTATATGATTTTCAGTCATCTATGCAAGGTATGGGGACGTGATTTGCGAGGTGAACCCCATATTATACTCGGCCTCGGCCCTTGCTGCCGTGTCGGCCGGAGAGTGGTCGATGGTAAGGTGAGTCCATTTAATATGATACACAAACACATCATAATAAAGCCACCATGGCGATACTACCACTCAAAAGCGTTAAAGTTGTCGATCTCTCCCGCGTCTTGGCTGGGCCGCACTGCGGCATGGCACTCGGCGATCTCGGCGCACACGTCATCAAAGTCGAACGCACCGGAACGGGCGACGATACCCGCGGATGGGGGCCGCCGTTCGCGCCGGATGGCGAATCGGCCTATTTCCTGAGTACCAATCGCAACAAGTTGTCGCTCGCCGCCGACTTCCGGTCCGAAGGTGACCAGGCCCTGCTGGTCGCGCTGATCCGAACGGCCGATGTTGTCATCGAGAACTTTCTTCCCGGCGTTTTGTCTCGATACGGGCTTGATTCTGACGCTTTACTGTCCGAAAATGCGCGTCTCATTTGGTGTACCATCTCCGGCTTCGGTCCCGAGAGTGTCCGGCCGGGTTATGACTTCGTGGTGCAGGCCGAGTCCGGATGGATGGCCATCATCGGCGAGCCAGAGGGAGAGCCCATGAAGACCGGCGTCGCACTCGTCGACCTCATGACGGGCAAAGACGCCGCGATTGCCGTGCTGGCGGCGCTGGCGGGCCGCGAGCACCTCGTCACGGCCGCCGATCGCCGAATTCATGTCACCCTCAGGCACTCGGCACTCGCCGCCCTGGCGAACGTCGCCCAAAACACCTTGGTTTCCGGGCGCGATGCACACCGCTGGGGTAATGCGCACGCCAACCTCGTTCCATACCAGCTCTTCGCCGCGTCGGACCGCGACTTCGTCCTGGCTGTCGGCGCCGACCCGCAGTGGCCTCACGCGGCGCGGGCGCTGGGGCTTGCTTCCCTGGCTGACGACCCCGTCCTGGCGACCAATGCCGGACGGGTCGCGCAGCGCGAGCGTGTGGTGGCGGCCATCCGGGAATCTGTTCGGCAGCGAACGGCCGTTGAATGGCTCACGGCGCTCCAGGCGGCTGGGGTGCCCTGTGGACTTGTGCGCGGTCTGCAGGAGGCACTGCAGGATGTCGCCGCTTCGCCGCGTACGGGTGTCGCACCGCAAGGGCACGGTGACGTTCGTTACGACCCGCCGCACCTCGATGAGCATGGCCCACTCATCCGCACGCACCACTGGAGTGCGTTCGATCACGTGCCGGTACTCCCCGTGTCAACCGTGTGACCCACGCCGCCCCCATTCGTCTTTCCTGTGAGGCGGGCAGCAGCGTTCTTTCTGTGTCGTTCGCCGGCAGGGGGTGTCAATACCGCTAAAGCGGCGTTATCCTAGCGCCGTGACTATGACGGAACAAGAACCCATTCCCGCTGACGTCGATTCGGATCAGGACGTCATCACCCGCATTTTGGCGGGAGAGCGCGATGCCTTTGCGATGCTGATAGGTCGATACAGCGATCCGCTGTATCGACACGCTTTGGGTATGACGGGAAGTCCCGACGTGGCCGAAGACATTCTCCAGATGTCGTTCATCAAGGCCTATCGCCATCTCGGTGAAGTCCGTGGTCGGTTCGACGCCTGGCTTTTCCGGATCGTTGCGAACGGGTGCAAGGACTGGCTGAAGAACATTCGGCGCACGCACCTGAGCTACGACGAAGACGAGCAGCCCTCCACCTACGCGAGTCCCGATGAGGACCTCGACCGCACCGAACTGCGGCAGGACCTCAACTTCGCCCTCGCCCAGTTGGCGCCGTCTCTTCGGGAGGCCTTCATCATGAAACATGTTGAAGGACGCTCTTATGAAGAGATGGCGGATCTCTTGGGTACAACCGTGGGAGCGCTGAAGATGCGCGTGCATCGGGCACGAGAAGCCCTTCAGACTTTGCTCGAGGAGAAATACGACTGATGGTCGACCGACATGAAGCGCACGACGGACAGAACCTTGGTCAGGATTTGCCGCAACGCGACGCTGCGCCGGTTGCTGATCGTCCTGTGGCAGATCGCGAAGTGCCGCTTCCCGGTATGGCAGCGGCGGAAGAAGGTCCCGCGCTGGTGATCCAGCAGTGGCTCGATGGTGAGACCAGCGAAGCCGAGGCGCGCGGTATCGACGCCAAGCAGGTCGACTTGTGGAAGATGATCTTGGCGGAGGCCGAACAGGGTCGGCGGATCACTACGCCGTCGTATGTGGCCGCGAACATCATGGCCGCCATTCCTGACGCACGCATGGAAACCAGGACGGTCACCGCGATCGCGACGTCGACCACTACGATGGTCGAGGCCCGCTCAGCGCTGCCGATGACGATGGTCCTGATGCTTGGCGCGGGGTTGTTCGCGATCGGCATTGTCATTGGGAAGATGCTCTAAGCACGGTGCGCTGCCTCTAAACTGCTCACTCCCAAGTGAGCAGGGTGGAGGGTATCAGGGGGCAGGAAGCAGGCCGCTCGACGCGGTTCACTGCTTCCTGCCCCCTTTTGTTCAGCTCCTCCCTGCTCACTAGGGAGTTTGCAGTTCGCGGCTCACTTGGGAGTGCGCCGTTCGCCATCCTACATGTGTATCGCTCTTCCCAGCGCCGCCAGCGCCGCTTCTTTCACCGTTTCGCTCAGCGTCGGGTGCGAGTGCACCGTGATGCCGATGTCTTCGGCGCTGCCGCGGTACTCCATGGCCAGTATCACTTCGCTGAGCAAGTCAGCGACATGCGGGCCGATCATGTGGCAGCCGAGGATTTCGTCGGTATCCTTGTCGACCACGAACTTCACGAACCCTTGTGTCTCGCCCATCGTGCGCGCCTTGCCGTTCGCGCTGAACGGGAACTTGCCCACGCGATACGCGCGGCCGCTCGCTCTCACTTCCTGCTCCGTGAGTCCCACCGTGGCGAGTTCGGGCCACGTGTACACGATGCCCGGGATCGTGCGGTGGTGCATGTGCACCGGCTTGCCGGCGATCACTTCGGCCGCGATCACGCCTTCTTCTTCGGCCTTGTGCGCCAGCAGCTTGCCACCGCACACGTCGCCGATCGCGTACACGCCCGGCAGATTGGTCTTCTGCTGATCGTCCACCAGAATCTCGCCGCGCGCGCCCATCGCCAAACCGAGCGCCGCCGGGTCGATACCGCCGATGGCCGACTTGCGCCCCACCGACACCAGCACGTAGTCGGCGTCGAGGTGTGACGCCACGCCGTCCTTCTCCACGTGCACCCGCACGCCATCGCTGTGCACGTCGGCGCCCGTCACCTTGGTGCCGGTGTGGATCTCGAGCCCCTGCTTGCGGAAGATCTTGTCGGCTTCCTTCACGAGATCATCATCGTTGCCGGTGAGAATCGTGGGCAGGAACTCGACGACCGTGACCTTGGCACCCAAGCGGCGCCACACCGAGCCGAGCTCGAGGCCGATCACGCCGCCACCGACGACCACCAGATGCTTGGGCACTTCCGGAATCGACAGCGCGCCCACGTTCGACAGCACGCGCGTTTCGTCGAACTTCAGGAACGGCAACTGCACCGGCACGGAGCCCGTGGCGATGATCACCGACTTGCCCTGCCAGTGCGAGATGGTGCCGTCGGCCGCTTTCACTTCGACCACGTTGCCGGGCTGCAGCGTACCGTAGCCCTTGGCCCACGTGATCTTGTTCTTCTTGAACAGGAACTCGACGCCCTTCGTGTTCTGCGCCACGACGTCGGTCTTGCGGGCCATCATCGTGGGCAGGTCGATCGACGCGCCGTCGACCTTGATGCCATGTTCGGCCGCGTGGAGGCGCAGCCATTCGTAGTGCTCGGAGCTCTGGAGGAGTGCCTTCGAGGGGATGCACCCCACGTTCACGCACGTTCCACCCAGCGTCTTGTCGAATTCGACGCAGGTGACGGAGAGGCCGAGTTGTGCGGCGCGAATCGAGGCGACATAGCCGCCTGGGCCGCCGCCAAGCACCACGACGTCGGCAGATTGGAGAGTCGGGGAGGTCATGGCGGAAAGCTAATTCCACGTGAATCCTTTGTGGGATCTTCACGGCCACGAGCGGGGACACCCTTCGCCGCGTCGTTATCGCGCGCTAGCGTTCAGCTCACCATGAATCTCCTCGCTCACTTCGGCGCCCGCGTGCTCGGGGTCGCCTCCGTCGCGCTCCTGCTTGGTTGGCCGGCACCGCTGCGCGCCCAGGCGGTGTCGACGGACAGCAGCCAATCGCTCACCATCGGTGCGTTCGTCGATGCCGCCTATGCGTTCGACGTCAATCGTCCGGCCACGCGTGATCGCGCCTTCACGACGCAGCCGGCGCGGCACAACGAGTTCAATGTGAATCTGGCGTTCGTCGAGGCCACCGTGGCCCGCCGTCGTGTGCGCGGACGGCTCGCGCTGCAGGCCGGGACGTCGGTGCAGGCCAACTACGCCGCCGAGCCGCGTCAGGGTGCGGTCAGTGGCGACGCACTCTCCCGGATGCTGCAGGAGGCGTACGCCGGCTATCAGCTCACGCCGACGCTCTGGATCGATGCCGGCGTGTTCTATTCGCACATCGGCATGGAATCGTGGGTGAGTCGGGACAACCCGACCTACACCCGATCATTGGTGGCCGATTTCTCGCCGTATTACTCCACCGGGGTGCGCGCCACCTGGCAGGTCTCCTCCGCGGTGACGGCACGTGTCGACGTGGTGAACGGCTGGCAGAATATCTCCGAGAACAACGAGGACAAGAGCCTTGGCCTCCGGGTCGATGTCGCGGCGAATGCCACCACGACGGTGTCGTGGTATGGGTATGCCGGCAACGAGCCCGGAGCCCAGCGGCGCCTGTTCAACGGAGTCGGTGTGCGGTCGCGACTGTCCGATCGCGCGGAGGTGCTCGCGCAGGTCGATGCGGGTCGGCAGCACGGTCGTGACAGCGTCACGGCGGCGGCGCGGTCGTCCGGGTGGTACGGGGCCACGCTGGTCAGTCGCTACTGGGTGCGCCCCTCGCTGGCCGTCGTCGCGCGCGCCGAACGATTCGCCGATGGCGACCAGATCGTGGTGCGTACGGGCGGCCCGCTGCCGTTTCGGGCCAATGCCGCGTCGGTCGGCATCGATGTGCGACCGGAGGCCCGCGTGCTCTGGCGCACGGAAGCGCGCGGCTACGCGGCCGATGCCTCCGTCTTTCCCAAGGGTGGCCGCACGCCGTCCCCATTGCGGCGCAGTGGCGTCGTGGTGACGTCGTTCGCCCTCACCTTCTGAGCCAAGGACGTTACGGGCATCCCCAGCGGCGCCAGGGGTACATCGGTGCGAGCGCCCCGTTCCAGAATACGCCGTTACCGTACGGTGTGCGGCGCGTCCTACACCACGACGGCTCGCCATTCGCGAAGCCACGCAACTGTGTGCCGCATCTCCATTGCTGGCCGCGACTCCAATCCTCGCATTGAAACGCGTGCTGGCACAGCCCGACGTCCCGGCGGAAACGCTTCGGGGCGTCGTGGTGCTTTTATGACTGCGCCGTACGAAAAAGGGGGTGGGGAGTACGGGGTCACCCCCGCTCCCTACCCCCACTTCGTGCTCCCGATTCAGGACTCCGCCGCTAGAGCAGCATCGCGGCCGGGTCTTCCATGAGCTCCTTGAAGCGCACGAGGAAGAGCACCGCCTGCTGGCCGTCGATCATCCGGTGATCGTACGACAGCGCCACGTACATCATCGGGCGGATTTCAACCTTGCCGTCGATCGCGACCGGACGGTCCTGCGTCTTGTGCAGACCGAGGATGCCGACCTGCGGATAGTTGATGATCGGCGTGGACAGCAGCGAGCCGAACACCCCACCGTTGGTGATCGTGAACGAGCCGCCGGTGAGGTCGTCCATCGACAGCTTGCCATCGCGTGCGCGCTTGGCCACGGCCGCGATGTCCTTGCCGATTTGCACGATGCTCTTCTTGTCGGCGTCCTTCACGTTGGGCACCACGAGCCCGGCGTCGCTGGCCACCGCGATGCCCATGTTCACGTAGTGCTTGTACACGATCGTGTCGCCGTCGATCTGCGCGTTCACGGCCGGATAGGCCTCGAGCGCGAGACAGGCCGCCTTCACGAAGAACGGCATGTACGACAGCTTCACGCCCTGTTCTTTCTCGACGCGCTCCTTGAGTCGTTCACGAAGGGCCGTGATGGCCGTCATGTCGATCTCGTTGAACGTCGTCAGGTGCGCCGTCTGATGCTGTGACAGCAACAGGTTTTCGGCGATCCGCTTGCGGCGCGTCGTCATCTTCTCGCGCGTCTCGCGCGTGCCCGACGGCACCACCGCAACAGCGGGGGCGGCCGGAGCCGGAGCCGCGGCCTTCGCCGGTGCGGCGATCGCCGGTGCGGCGATCGCGGCCACGACATCGGTCTTCGAGACCACACCACCGCGACCGGTACCCGACACGTCGGCCGGGTTGATCCCGGCTTCCGTCGCCAATCGCGCGGCCGCCGGCGACACCTTCACCTCGCCACTGGCCGCCGCCACTGACGCCACCATTGACGGTGCGGCGACCGGTGCGGCTGCTGGCGCTGCCACCGCTCCTGCACCCGCCGTGATCTCACCCAACGCGTCGCCGACGTTCACGACGTCACCTTCGCCCTTGAGCCGCTTCGTCAACACGCCGGCTTCCAGCGCCGGGACTTCGACGGTGATCTTGTCGGTCTCCAGTTCGACGAGCGTATCGCCGGCGGCGACCGTGTCGCCCTCGTTCTTGAGCCAACGGGAGATGGTCGCCTCGACGATGGATTCGCCGAGCGGTGGAACCTTGATGGACGACATGAGGCGTGACGGTCGTAGTGAACAGTCGAGGGGAGTACAGCCTCTCCAATATAGACTTCGGACCGCGTGGAGAGGGGATGCCGCATCGGTTGGCTGTGCGCACTCCCATTTCCAGGCCGTGCAACGGAGATTCCAGCGGCAGGCCTCCTCCCATCGCCCCCTCCGCCATGACCATGCGTGCCCTCACGATCGACGCCCACGGTGGGCTCGACCAGCTCCGTGTCCGCAATGACGTTCCGTTGCCGACCCTCGAGCGTGCGGACAGTGTGCGCGTCCGTATCAAAGCGGCGGCCATCAATCGGCTCGATCTCTGGGTGCTTGGCGGGATTCCCGGGGTGAAGATTCAGCCTGGGTGGATTCTCGGCTCTGACGGGGCCGGTATCGTCGACGCCGTGGGGGATTCGGTGCAGGGGATCTCGCCGGGCGATCACGTGATCCTGAACCCCGGTCTGGTCGACCGCCGGTGCACCTGCGAGTACTGCCGTGATGGCGACCAGCCGCTCTGCCTGACGTACGGCATCATGGGTGAGCACCGGCACGGGACGATTGCCGACTACGTAGTCGTCCCGGCCGATAACGTGCGCGTCATCCCGGACGCGATTCCCTTCGAGACGGCGGCTGCCTTCCCGCTGGCCACGCTCACCGCCTGGCGGATGATCGTCACGCGGGCGCGAGTCCAGCCCAGCGACCACGTGCTGATCTGGGGCATCGGCGGCGGCGTCGCGTTGGCGGCGCTGCAGATCGTGAAGCGCATCGGTGCCACCGCCTGGGTCACCTCGGGAAGTCCCGATAAGCTGGCGCGGGCGCAGGCGCTCGGGGCCGACCATCTCCTCGATCACCGGCACCCCGATCTCGGTCGGGACATTCGCGCCCGGACCGGTAAGCGCGGCGTCGACGTCGTCATCGATTCGGTCGGTGAGGCCACCTGGTCGCAGTCGCTCGTCGCCCTCGGCAAACGGGGACGCCTCGTGACCTGTGGCGGCACCAGCGGTCCGTACGTGCAGCTCGATGTGCGGCGGATGTTCTGGAATCAGTGGACCCTGATGGGCTCAACGATGGGCAATGATGCGGAATTCGACGCGATGACGGTGGCGTTCCGGCAGGGCGGGTTGATGCCCCCGGTCGATTCCGTCTGGCCGATCGAGGAGGCGGCCAAGGCCTTCGAGCGGCTGTCCTCGGGTGCACAGTTCGGCAAGGTGGTCGTCCGGCTGTGAGTGAAACGGCGCGCTTCACCGGCCCGGAGGAGACGGCGATCCGCGAGACGGTACAGGGCGGCGAGAGTCCGCTCTGCCCGCGCTGTGCGGTACGGATGACGCAACGGTCGATCGGCGGCGGCTCCTTCGGGCTCGGATACCACCGCCAGCGGGAGTGGCTTCTTTGTCCCCAGTGCCGACGCAGTGTGATCTTCGACGTGAAGCGGGGGACTCGCCTCTAAGCCAGCCCGCCTCGCAAGCGGGCCCTGCAGGGGATCCCTGACGCGGGTCCCATCCGTGGCGACGGGTGTGCGGCTACTTTTCAGCAGGTTTGCAGGTACCCCCCTCTCCATTAGACATTGCTCCAGCAACAATCCCCCGACTCTCTGCAACTCGCCGCGGCCGGAATGCAGATGGATTCGGGTCAAGCCGCCCTGATATCCACGTTCACGGAACGCCTCGAGCAAAGCTTCTCGCTGCTCGGTGAATTCGTGCCGGCACTCTTCGGCGCCCTGGTCATCCTCTTCGCCGGCTATCTGGTCGCGAAAGTCATCGAGAAGGGCACGGCGCGTCTGCTGCGCCGCATGCATCTGAACCAGCTGCTCGAGCGCGGCGGCGTGATGCAAGCCGTGGAACGATCCGGCTCGCATCTCAATCCTGCGAAGGTCGTCGCCAATTTGCTGTTCTGGTGTGTGATGTTCTCGGTGCTGCTGGTGGCGGCAAACGCGATTGGGCTCGAGTCGCTGGCCAATGTGTTCTCCGAACTCGTGAGCTACATCCCGAGCGTGATCGCCGCGATCGTGATCATCATTCTCGGCATTGTGCTCGGTGGATTC
>CANGXK010000002.1 GCA_947457715.1 Gemmatimonadota bacterium | reverse complement strand
GAACCGTTCGGATATTGGTCCTGATGGTCCATCCAAAGTGTAGAACTTGCGAAGGGGCGACCGCAGTAACCGCAGTTAGTACCAGCCCCCCCCGCGATCGAGTCAAGCTGGTCATCGCGCAGCGGCTGCTCGGGCTGGTCCGCTGTCGGTGCGTCGTGGTGCTCGGTCATGCGTCTCGCTCAGTGCAAGGGGATGTGTTCAGCGGGAGGCGGCGGACTGCGCTACCGGAGACGTCTTCGGAACACAGCGGCAACGTCGCACGTGAGCGCCGCAACGGTAAGAGCGGGACGCCAAGCCCGGCGCAGGTCGTGCGGCGAAAGCCCGGCCAGCGTGCAGTCGAGGACGCTCGACGATCACACCACCGCGACGGTCGAGGACGAGGCCCACGCCGAGCCGCACGAGCGGACACGATGCGCCGACACGCCCACGCCGCGCACCCTGTTAGGCCGCGGCATCTCGCGTTACCGTTCCCCAGTCTCAACGGTCCAGTCGCCGTCTCTCGTCCCCTCCTTCGTGACCCACGTGTTAACTCTGACCCAACGGCGGCAAGACGGCGTCGGCATCATGGCCGTAGCGGGACGCGTTGATCCCACCACCGTGGCAGAGTTCGAAGCCGGCCTCCAGGCGCTGTTGCCCGACGTCGGCTATCGACTGGTGCTCGATCTGACCAACGTAGCGTTCGTGAGTAGCCTCGGCCTGCGCGTGCTCATGACGACGCTCGTGAGCGTGCGCGCCAAGCAGGGAGCGCTGGTGATCTGTGGCCTCAACGACGACCTCACCACGCTGTTCCGCATGTCGGGGTTCCTGGGACTGTTCGACGTGACCGCCACCGAAGCCGACGCACTCGCGACCCTGGCCGGCTAAGCCGCCTCGCCTGAGCCACCCATTGCGTCGCCGCCCTGCGCGATGCTTACCCCTGCACTCCGTTCTATGGCCCTCGAGATCACCGTCGACGCTGACCTGCTGATCCTCTCCGGACGCCTCGACGCGGCCGGTGCGATCGCCCTCGATGCCTGGAAGGCCGAGGCGGCCAATGTGCCCGCCATCTGGGATCTGCGGGCGCTCGCCTTTGTCTCCAGTCTTGGCATCCGGAGCCTGATGACGCTCGACCGGCGTGTCCGCGCGGCAGGACAACGGGTACAGGTGGTGTACGTGGCGGAATCGTTCGTAGCCGACGTGTTGTCCGTGGCCGGCCTCAGTACGCAGTGGCCCATGCACACCGATGTCGCGGCGGCGCGTGCCACTGGGCACGCGGATGGGTCGCCGGCACCGTGGACCGCCTGGACCGGCGTCGCCGGCGATCGCTATTCGCGCACGCCGGCCCGGGGGCCGGGATATGTGTCCCGCTTCCAGACGGCCCCCGATGCGCCCGCGATGCTGGTGCGCTTCGACGAACTCGGGCTCGCCTTCGGGATGGGCGAATTCGGCACCGGCCCCGCCCTCGAGCCGGCGTCCGCACTCGTGTCCACCGGGCACACGGTGCTGGTACGCACGGCAGACGGACTGACCGATCTGCTCGACACCGTGTCGCCCGCCACCACCTTTGCCCGCATTGCCGAGTCCGTTCGGCTGGAGCTCGACGATGCGGAGCGGTGGAACACCGAGGGCGACGTCACGTGGGGACGACTGCGTGCCGACCTCGAGGCGCAGGCGGCCACCACCGGCATCGCACCGTGGGCTGCAGGCGCGCTGGCGATCTGGAACGACCGACCATGCATGCTCCTGATGTTCGCGCCCGAGGGCGAGGCGCTGCGCGTGGTAGCGCTGCGCGCCGCAGCTGACCCGAACACCACACCGCAGTCGGGCGGTGCGACCACGCTGGCCGAGGCAGCGGCCGCACTGGCCCGCGGCGACGAGGCGGAGATCTGCTGGCCCAGCGACGACACCACGCTGCGCGGAGTCCGTGTATGGTTTGCCCCGACACCCACCATTGTTGACGGCGGCGCACAGCGGTTGATCATCGAAGCGGCCGAGCCGGTGGCCGACGCGTGGGAGCGGATCATCCGCTCCACCTTTGCCGACGAGGCCCGCGTGTCGCTGCGCCGCCTCACCGGCGGCTTCATGGCGTCCACCTTCGCCACCGACACGCACGACCGGCACGGTCGGCGCACGCTGCCCAGTGTGCTGAAGATCAGTCCGCGCGCCGTGACCGCGCGCGAAGAGGCGGCGTATCGCCAGTACGTGCGGCCGTTCATCCTGAACAACGCCACCGTGCTCATGGCGCAGGCGGTGCACGGGGAGTACGCAGGGCTGCGCTATAACTTTCTGGGCATCACGGGCGCCGAGTCGCGGCTGCAACCGCTGGAGTCGCTGTACCTCGGCGACACGCCGGCGGAGGCCGTGACGGCCATCCGGCAGACGCTCACGAACGTGCTGCGGCCGTGGTACGGACAGGCCGTGGTGGCGCAGGTGCATCCGTTCGCCGACCATGATCCGCGGGGGTTGTTCACCAACCTCCCCGCCGTGGCCGAGGAGGTGCTGGGGATCGATCTCGACGCACCACGCATCGAGTGCCCGCCGCTCGGGCGCAGCGTCCTCAATCCGTATCATTTTCTGCAGCACCGGTGGGACGCACTGCGCGACTACACCGCATCATGGGCCACGTCGATCACGCATGGTGATCTCAATCTCAACAACGTCCTGGTCGACGAGCGGCGCAACATCTACGTGATCGACTTTTCCGAGACGCGGGTGCGCAACGTGGCCGCCGACTTCGCGCGGCTGGAAGCGATCGGCATGCTGCAACACACGCGACTCGACCACGACGACGATGCGCGCGCGGTGCTCACGCAGGTGGCGCGCTCGCTGGAGGGGGCCGTGTGGACGCCGCCCGTCGGGGAGGTGCCGCAGGAGCCAATGCTGGCGCGCGCGGCGGCATTGGCCGCCGACGTCCGCGGGCTGGCGTCACAGCATGTGGCCGACCCGGCGCACGAGGCGGCGTATCTGTTTCCGCTGCTGGAGTGGAGCGTGCCGATCGTGGCCTTCCGGCAGGTCGAACGCGTCCGGAAACAAGTGGCGATGTGGTCGAGCGGGTTGATCCTGGAGCGTCTGTTACGCGCACTCGATGCGCAGACGCGGGAGACCCTCGTGAGCGGACAGACGCTGGAGGGCCGCTCATGAGTACCCTCGAACTGGGATTCGCACGGGAGGGACCGGCCGCCGTGGTGAAAATGGCCGGCCAGATGGACGGGGCCACGGCCACGCAGTTCACCGCGTTCCTGGACCAATACCTCACCGACGAGGACCGGTGTGTGGTCCTCGATGCCACGGGACTCACCTTCCTGAGCAGCGCAGGGCTGCGCGAGTTGATGCTGCTGCTCCGGCGTCTGGCGAAACATCAGGCGAAGCCGGCCATCTTCGGGATGACCCCACCGGTCGCGCTGGCTCTGGGGATCTCGGGATTCGAGACGATGGTCATCCGCTCGCCGGACCGCGCGTCGGCCGTGCAGGCCGTGAGCCCCGTCGGGCCGGAGAAGCCGGGGCTGTTCTCGCGGTTCTTCTCAGGCGGCGCCCCGTCGTGAGCCGTCGGGAGCGCGGGCTTCAGGAGCGGACGACACCCGCGCCGGGCACCAGCTCGACGCCATCGATCTCACCGGCACGCCGATCGGCGTAGGCGGACCGCCTGCACCACGAGGCGCTCGGAGACGGCGTGACTGAACGCGATCACACACCGCGTACTCAGTTCGGCGGCGCCTGCCCCGCCGCATCCGCCGCGCGGATCGCGGCGACGACGAGAGCAGCGGTCACGGGGAATGGCTCGTTGTGGATCGACTCGCCTGCGATCACGGCACGCGCGGCGACCTGCTGCAGCAGCGCGTCGGACAGATCGGCGCACCCGATGCCGGCCAGCGTGGTGGGCAGCCCCACCGCGCGGCAGAAGCCGATCACCTCCTGCACCAGCGCGGGGTCGGCCCCCTCGAGCTGCAACTGCACCAGCACCCCGAACGCCACCTTTTCACCGTGCAGGAAGTCGTGCGTGCCGGGGGCCACCGTGAGGCCGTTGTGCACGGCATGCGCCGCAGCGAGACCGGCCGATTCGAAGCCCAGCCCGGAGAGCAGCGTGTTGGCTTCGATGATGCGCTCGAGCGCCGGCGTCACCTCGTGCGCGCGGGCCGCCTGCAGTGCGGCCACACCGTCGGCGAGGAGCGTGCGATAGCACAGTTCGGCGAGCGCAAGCGCACTGCGCGTACTGGTACCGCCCCGCGTGTTCGGCTGGTTGGCCGCGATGCAGGCCCGCGCTTCGAACATCGTGGAGAGGGCGTCGCCCATCCCCGCCACCAGCAGCCGCGCCGGCGCCTCGGCGATCACGCGCGAATCCACGAGCACCAGCACCGGGTTCACCGGATGGACCAGAATCTCGACGACGACCCCCTCCTCGCTGTACACCACCGAAATCGCACTGCACGGCGCATCGGTAGAGGCGATCGTGGGACAGCTCACGAACGGCCGCTGCATCTGCATCGCCGCGGCGCGGGCGGCATCGATCACCTTGCCACCGCCGGCCCCCACAATCACCCCACACCCCGCCGCCGTGGCCGCCGCCACGATGCGCGCGATCTCGGCGTGCGTGCACTCCCCGACCACCTCGTGAACATGCATCGCGTAGCCGGCGGCACCGAGCGACGCGTGCCACGTGGGCTCGAGCCGCGCGCGCGGAGACCGGCTCGTGACCACCAGCACGGGACCCGGTAGCCGGAGCGTGGCCAGTTCATCGCCGAGTGCCTGCGTGGCGTCAGGCCCCTGCGTGTAGCGGGAGGGCGCGCAGAAAATGGCGTGCATGGCGGCGGGGTGCGAGGGATATCGTGCGGCGTGGCCATGGCAAGTGCGCCACCGCGGCCCGTGGTTCGCGGAAGGTCGGTCCCGAGGGACGGTTCCGCCAGCGCCGTGCCCCTCGCGGCGGTGGACCACCGCCGCCAAGGCGGGTGCCCTTGAGGCAGCGCTGGATATGCGACTACGTGTCGGTGATGACGCAGTGATATATCCGGTTGGGGAATTCGGGCGGGGCGCCCCGCGTCTGGCACGGCCTTTTTCTGCCAGCCGGCGCGAACCACCATGAGTCCCGACGCGGCATTCGCGGCCACGGTGTAGCCATAGCGTCCGTATACCGGGAATCCGTCGGCCGCCCACCCGACGAGAAGCATCCCCTGCCCCTTATTCGCCTTGGCCATCACGCCATCCGACATAGCGTGAAAGTGATACGCCCCATCGGGCTGCGTGTGCGCGTTGTTCTCATCGGTCCCGAAGGTGAGCGCGCCGCCGAACGCCTCGATGCGCCACGGAGCCTGGCCGGCCACGGCCTCGCATCCGCCGCCGGGGAGCGTGGAGGTCGCATCGGATCGGCAGGTGCCGGCGGTGCGGGGATCGAACTTCACGGCGTTGATGGCGTATCCCACCGGCTGCATGCCGGCGCCCGCCGCGGTGCCGGTGTTGACCGGCGTGAGGGGGAACGTGGAGGCGATCCCCTGCCGTCCCACCGGCGTGGCGAAGTTGCCGCCCGACACGGGATGATCAGAGTTTCCGTTGCCGGACAGACTGCGCGTGGTACCGCTGCAGCTCCACGTGTACGGGCTGGTCGCGTTCACGTTGGGGCTGCGGTTCATCCCGCTGTACGCGGTGAGCCCGGCCTCCAAGAGCCACGTGAGGGGAGGCAACGCACGGATTCCACGCCGGACCCGGCGCGGTATTACGGCCGTGGATAGCCGCGCCCTCACGGGATCCGGTACATTGCCGGTCCGCTCCCAACGATCGACTCCCGTGCGCCCTATCGGTGGCGGCACGGAGCCCTCCCTCCGTTTCGCCGCGAGGCCCGACGCCATGCCCACACCGTCCCGAGGCACACCCCTGCCGCCGCGTGCCCGCGCCCGTGTCCGTGCCCTGATCCCACAGTGCCTCGCACTCCTCGGCCTTGCGGCCTGCGGGGACAGCACCGGCACCGCACCGATACCGGCCTATGCGCCGATGGCGACGGTGGTCTGGAACCTGGAGGCGCGGCGCGTGGTCACGACGACGCCACTGACATCGCCTGCGGCGACCCGCGCATACACGATGCAAAGTCTCGCGCAGCGCATCGTCCTCGCGCGGATCGGCGATACGTTGCTCACGTCGCCACGGGCGGCCATGGGCTACGCGTCGTCACGCCTGCTCACCGCGATGGCCCCCACGCAAGCCGCCGCCATCCAGGTCACGCTGCAAAGTGAATTGCGCCAGCCCACGGCCGGCACGCCGGCGGCACTGGCGGCAGGGAAAACACTCGGCGAGTTCATCGCCGACTCCCTGCTGCGGCTGCGTGCCAGCGACACCACCGCCCTGCTCGGCACTGTCACGCTCCCCGCCGGCCAAGGCGTCTGGGTCTCCGCCGCCGGAAAGTTACCTGTCAATCCACGCTGGGGCGAAGCGCGGCCGTGGCTGCTCTCATCGGCCGCGGCGATCACGGTGCCGCCGCCCCCCGCCCTCAGCTCGCCGGCGTTCCTGACCGCGCTGGCCGAAGTCCGGCAGATCAGCGACACGCGCACCAGCGCCCAGGTGGCCATCGCCGGCTACTGGTTCTACGGCCTCGGCACCCCCACGCCACCAGGCTACTGGAATGGCGTTGCGTCCGACTTGTGCGCGCATTACCGGGTGACCGAACTGCAGTGCGCCACGATCCTCACCACGATGAATCAGGCCATGGCGGACGCCGGCATCGTGACGTGGGCGGCGAAATACCGCTACCTGCTGGCGCGCCCGATCCAGATGGATCCGGCCATCACCATGCCGATCACGATGCCGAACCACCCGTCATACCCCGCCGCCCACTCGGCGTACTCGAGCTCGGCGGCGGTCGTGTTGACATGGTTTTTCCCCCGCGAACAGCCGCTGCTGGAGAGCTGGGTGAAAGAGGCCAACGTCTCGCGAATCTACGGCGGCTTGCACTACCGCTTCGACGTCGACGCCAGCGAGGCCCTCGGCCGCCAGGTCGGGGCACTGTTCGTCGCCACGCTACCCGCCGCCGGGCTGCGGCCGTTCCGGACGATCGTCCGGCCATAGCGCGCGGTCACTTCTTGTACGGTACGAACTGGCCCCGGTCGTCGACCACGTACGCCCGGTGGATCGTCCCCACACGGTCACCCTTGTCGTCGAAGCCGATAATGGGACCCGTGATCGCGGGATAGTCCTTGAAGCTCTTGTGCAACCAGTCGGCCAGCACCGTCGGATCGGTGGACGTGGTCTGGGTGATCGCATGCCGGATCACGCGGAAGGCATCGGCCGCCATCATGGTCCACACGCTGTTGGGGGCCGCGCCGTACTTGGCCGTGTAGTCGGCCACGAACTGCTTGGCCTCCGGCGAGTCGAGATCGCCCGGCAGCGGTTCCGTGGTGACGATGACCCCCTTGGCGACCCCCACGCCGGCAACCGTGACAAGCTCCGTGCTGCTCATGCCGTTGCCACCGATCCACTGCACCTTCAGCCCCATCGCGGCCGCCTGCTTGAGCAACAGACCACCCTCCGGATAGTACCCGGTGAAGTACACCACCTCGGGGTTCGTCGCCTTGAGCTTGATCAGCGTCGCACCGAAATCGCTCTCCGCCGGATTGATCGCATCGTAGAACACGATGCTGGCGCCCTGCGGCTCGAGGTACCGCTTAGTCGATTCGGCCAGCCCGAGCGCGAACCCGGAGTTGTCGTGCACCAGAGCGACCTTCTTGAGCCCCAGCTGCTGCGTGATGAACGTGGCCGCGAACAGACCCTGCCGGTCGTCGAGGAAGCAGATGCGGAAGAAGTTCTGGTAGCCCTTGCTGGTCAGGCGCGTGGCCGTCGAGGCGGGCGTGACATGCAGGATGCCGGCACGGTTGTAGGTGGCCGACGCCGGTTCCGTGGCGCCCGAGTTCCAGGCACCGATCACCGCCATGACCTTCTTCGCCACCAGACGATCGGCCACGAGGGCCGACTCCTGCGCGTCCCCCTTGTCGTCCTCGATGACGAGTTGCACCCGCCGGCCGTTGATGCCACCGGCGGCGTTCGTCTGGTCCACCAACAAGGTCACGGCATTCCGATAGCCGATCCCTTCCGGGGCGAACTCACCCGTCATCGGCCCCTGAAGCCCGATGTTGATCACGCCATCGCCGTCCGGTGCCACGACAGAGGTACAGCCCGCCAGGGCCAGCGGCAGCGCGATCACGGCGAGGAACAGCGACCAACATTTCATCGAGGAGCTCCGGGAGGGTGGGTGGTCGCGCGCTGGGCATTCACGCCGGCATCAGCAGGCTAACCGGCTGCAACCGGCAGCGCACGTGGCATCCAGTGGCACCGCAAGCGCCGCGGCCGAGCGGTGCCGATCGGTGAGCGTGCCGACCTCCAGCGCCGACCTCCAGCGCCGGCCTCCAGCGCCGGCCTCCAGCGCCGGCCTCCAGCGCCGGCCTCCAGCGCCGACCTCCAGCGCCGGCCTCCGCTACCGTCGCGCCGGCATCACATCGGCGCCAATGGCGAGAGCCCGCAGGTACGGGACGCTCAGCGGCTCGTCTCACCACTACGTACATTTACGGTATTCGGTGATCTGAACCTCGTGTGAAGCCTTGGAGGCTGTATGCGTTCGTGGGTCGTGATGTCGGTGATGGTGATCGGGTCGGCCGTCGCGTGCGCCCGGGGCGCCCAGGAAGGCGCCGTCCAGGAAGCACGCCCCATCGCGTCCGCCGAAGGCGCTGCGCCGGCCCGTCCGCAGGGACCGCGTCGGGTGCCCCCGACGCCAATGAAGCTCGATACGCTGCGGCGGGAAGCAGTCGCGGAGTTGCTGGCCACGATCGCGGGCCGTGAGAACGAACCGGCCGGCACGGTCTTCAAGAACGTGAAGTTGCACAAAACGATGCCGGCGAAGGAGTTCGTCACCATGATGGACGAACAGTTCGGTCGCGGACTCGGCATCAATTGCACCGGTTGTCACATGGACAACAAGGACTACGCCAGCGACGCGCGAAAGGACAAGATCATCGCCATGCAGATGATCAAGATGCAGCGCGACATCGACGCGAAGTACATCGCCAAGGTGAAGGAGCTCGACGATCCGCGTCCGAAGACGACCTGCGTGATGTGTCATCGCGGCGCGGGGCATCTGACCAATGAGATGGACGTCCCGACCGCCCCGGTGCCGCAGCGCAATCGCGGCTAAGCACTCACGTCGGCACGGGCAGCGACCGGTCGCGACATCACGCGATCGGTCTGCTGATCACGGCCAAGCCGGAATTCCTGGCTGCCGACATCGGTGAATCCGTGCTTCACGTAGAAGCGGATCGCCCGTGCATTCCGCTCCCACACACCGAGCCACATCGTGGCACCATCACGAGCGCGCACGATGTCGATGCACGCCGCCATCAACGGCGACGCGATGCCCCGACCGTGCCAGGCGTGGTCCACATAGAAGCGCTGGAGCTCCACCGACCGCGTTCCGGCAACCAGCGGATCCGTCGCGTTGACGCGCAGCAGCGCATACCCCACGATGGCATGGTCGACCGCAGCGAGCAGGCAGACGCATGACGGATCCGCCACCTCCGCCGCTTGTTTCTCCGGGGTAAATGCGTCGCGCAAATACGCGCGCATATCCATCGGGTCATTGTCGGGCGCGAAGGTCTCATAAAAAACATGCGCCGCAAACGCGGACAACGCCTCGACATCGGCCGCCGTGGCCAACCGGATAGCGAGATCACCCGCCGGGCGCCCGTCAGCGGCGGTTTTCATGTTCACCAGTAGGCACATGGCAGTGATCGGCCCTACCGCTCTGCGTCAGGGGCACCCTCCGAAGGGTCTGGCCAACGCTGTGCATCAGTAACCGAAACCTCGATCGTTCTCACCCCATTATTCCCGTATCCCAGCCGGTTCCACTGAATCCGCTCCGGTTGCGTGTTCCCCGCCGTGTCCGTGGCCCGACTCCGGATCGTCGCCGTCGCCGCGTGTGGCAGCACCAGCTCCGCCTCGAAGGGGGTCCACGCGTGCGCCGACACCGGCGTGCCCAACGCCGCGTCAATCCACATCGGCGCATCGTTCACCGCCAGCTCCACCCGTGCGATCGCCCCGGCGCCCGACCACGCCCATCCCTGCACCGTGACCGCACGGCCGCACGCGCCACCGTCGATCGGCGACGTGATCGTCGACTTCACGCGGGCACGACGAACGGGCTCCACCAAGCCACCCACGTCGTACACGTAGCGCTGCTGCTGGAAATAGCCCGTAAAGGGCGTGGTGATCGCCTCGAGACGCGCGAGCCACTTCACACTGGCCATCCCGTACCATCCCGGCACGATCAGACGCACCGGCGCGCCGTGATCGAGGGACAGCGGTGCGCCGGCCATGTGCGTCGCCACGATCGTGTCCGGATGCAGTGCGTCGGACAACGGCAACGCTCGGGCAAAGCGCACGTCACCCTCGGCATCCTCGCGCGGGCCCGCGTCAGCACCGAGGGCCAGCACCTCGACGACATCCGGCGCAAGTCCGGCGCGCTCGAGCAGCGTGCGGAGCGATACACCCGACCATGTCGTCGTGCTGACCGCACCGTAGCGCCATGGCTCACCAGTGGGCACAGGGTCCATCCCGAGGCGACCGTTGCCGGCGCACTCCAGCGTGACCGTGACATGCCGCTGCGGCAGCGCAGCCAGCGCGGAAGGCGTAATCGAAAACGGATGCTGGACGGCCCCCCCGATCTCGACGGCGTGCGCCAGCCCGAGCTGCGGCAACTCGAAGTTGCTGCGCACGTAGACACTGGGTGCCGGCGTGATCGACAACGGCAGCAGGCGCGCCGGCGTCTCCGCGCACAACGGTTCGGCGCGCACCACAACGAGTGCGGCCTCGGCGCCTATCGCCGGAGCATCCGTTTCGGAAATGAGAGGGAGCGAAGACATGGCCGTATCCTAACGCAAACGGGGTGGGACGTCGGGGCGCGTGAACGCGCTCAAGGCGAGCGAGTCCCACGGGCTGGCACTCTGGGCCTTGCGGAAGCCCAGCGAATCGAGACGCTGCATGAAGGGCCGGGCAAAGAGCGCGTTCGCGCCCGGAGAGACGGACTCCTCACTGGGAATCGCGGCCACTCGCACCTGCATACGCACACCCGGCACCCGATCGCTGACAGCGCGGGCGAGATTCCCGAGCGCGGCGAGCGACGCCGGCTGATGCGCGTAAAACAGCAGCGCGGTGGAGCGACTGCTGATCGCGCGCCGAGCCGACGGCTTCATGACCTTGGGCTCGCCGTGCGTCCACAGGTTCATGATCACCCACACGCGCACCGTGACATCCGTCAGGCCACGGGCCTGCAAGCGCTTCCCGAAACGGGTGTAGTCCTCGAAGGTAAGCAGCGGGAGGATGTTCTCGATCACACCGCCGTCGGCGTGCAGATGGCCATCGATCATCACCGGCGGGAAAATGCCGGGAATGGCGGTGGCGCCCTTCAGCAGCCGCTGCGTGCGCGCCATGGCGGCGGCGGCGCTGGAGCGGCGGTTATCCAACTCGTCGCCCAGCGACCACAAGCGGCCGATGCCGAGATCGAAATCGGTGGTCCCGAACACGATTTGCCGGTCATCGGCGAAGGCGGCATCTAATTCCGTCCGGAGCGGGCCGTCCAGCGTCTGTACGATCGTGCGATCGAAGCGCTTGGTATTCACCACCCCGCCGGTGGGGCGGAGCCAGAACCACCAATCGAGCGACGGTGCAAAGCTTTGGGCCGATCGGGCATAGAGCGCCGTGATCGTGTCGATGGCACTGCGCGTGCCGAGCAGCGCATACGGGGCCTGCAGGGCGCCGGTGCTGATGCCCGTGACGAGATCAAAGCGCGGCATCGCGTCCGACGGGCGCTCGAGCCAGCCGCGCAGGAAGCCAGCGCCGAACGCGCCGTTCTGCCCACCGCCCGACAGCATCAGCACATCCACGGTGCGATCGCTGCGCTTCGCGACGCGACGCACCAGTCGCTCGATCACCGTGTCACGCAGCGCCCGATCCCGCGCCTCGATCGCGATGCCATCGCGCTGAAGTGCCTCGATCGTCGTTGGCGGCCGCCCGATGGAGGCGCAGCCGGTGACGAGGGCCGCGGCGCACGCCACCCGCATGAAGGGCTTCATCGCTCGCGCACCGAGTAACGTTGGAGGGTGCCGCTCAGCGTCGCGCCGGCCACGTTCACGAAGATCGTACCATCCGTGACCGACAGCTCCAGCTTCATGCGCCGGTCGAGCCGCTCGGCGATGGCGTCGATCAGCTCGCGATCGAGGGCATACAGCTCGATCTGCTCGGCCCGATGGATCTTCTCACCCTCCCACTGCCGCCACAGCTGGGCTGGATCGCGATGCGTGTAGATCGCCACCCGGGGCGCCGCCTTGCTGGCCTTGTGCAACCGGGCCGCATCCGGGGCCCCGAGCTCAATCCACACCTTCAGGCTGCCGGTCAGGTCGCGCACGGTCAACGGCGGCTCGTCCGGATCGGAAATCCCGCGCGAGAACGCAATCCCTTCGGTGTATTCGAGACAGTATGCGAGCAGGCGGGCGACGAAGTACTCCGGCGACTCCGACGGGTGCATCGCCATCCGGAACTCGAGCGGCTCGTACACGCCGCGATCGACGTTGGCGAGCGCGACGTCGAACGCGTACATGGTGGAGGTCAACGCCATGGGCAAACTCGATGGTACGAGACAAGAGAAAAGAGCGCACGCGACAGCGGTGTCGCGTGCGCTCTCGCCGTTCACACCGACGGCATCAATCGCGGCAGTGCGTCAGCCATCCGTGCGTGTCATCCACGCGTCCGTGCACGATGTCGAGATACTGCTTCTGCATCAGCGTGCTTACCGGTCCCGGCTTGCCGGCACCGATCGTGATCTTGTCGATGCTGCGCACCGGCGTGATCTCGGCCGCCGTGCCGGTGAAGAACACTTCGTCGGCCATGTACAGCATCTCGCGCGGAATATGCGCTTCGCGAACCGGGATACCCGCTTCACGCGCCAGCGTCATGATCGTGTCACGCGTGATGCCGCCCAGAATCGTGCCGTCGAGCGGCGTGGTCACGATGGTCCCGCCCGACACCAGGAACACGTTCTGTCCTGAGCCTTCACTCACCATGCCGCTCGGGCTCAGCGCGATGCCTTCGGCATACCCGTTGGCCAGCGCTTCCATCTTGATGAGCTGCCCGCTGAGGTAGTTGCCGGCAATCTTCGCCATCGCCGGAATCGTGTTCGGCTCCACGCGATGCCACGACGAGATGCAGGCATCCACGCCGTTCTCGAGCGCACCGGCGCCGAGGTACGTGCCCCACGGCCAGCAGGGGAGGTACACCTCGATCGGCGCACCCGTGGGCACCATGCCCGCCGTGCCGTAGCCGCGCACGACCATCGGACGGAGATAGCATGACTCCACGCCGTTCCGTACGATCAGTTCACGCGACGCCGCCACGAGTTCGTCGATCGTGTACGGCACATCCATGCGATAGATCTTGCACGACATCAACAGTCGCGTGAGATGTTCGCGGAGCCGGAAGATCGCCGGCCCACGTGGCGTGCTGTACGCACGGACCCCTTCGAATGCGCTCGAGCCGAACTGCACGGAATGGCTCAGCACATGGATCGTGGCATCCGCCCACGGGATGAACGCACCATCGCGCCAGATCCACTGGGTCTCGGCAATTTGGCTCATGTCGGAACGCTGCGGTAAAAAGAAAGGGGAGGGCTACAGCAGCGAACGCACTGCGCCACCATCCACCAACACGGCCTGCCCGGTCATGAACCCGGCACGCGCGGAACAGAGGAAAGCTATCACGGCGGCCAACTCATCGGGACGTCCGAGCCGGCCAACCGGCGTTTCCGCCGTCCACGCGTCGAACACCGACTCGCGACTCTGACCGGTGCGCGTCGATGTGGCGCTGGCGAGCGCGTCGAGGCGTTCGGTGGCGGTGAAGCCCGGAAGCACCGAGTTCACGGTCACGCCGTCGCCCGCCACTTCATCGGCCAACGTGCGCAGATACCCGGTCACGGCGGCGCGCAAACTGTTGCTGAGTACGAGCGATCCCTGCGGACGCTTCACGGCCAGCGACGTGATCGACACCACCCGTCCCCACTTCCGCTCACGCATGCCCGGCACGAACGCCCGCGTGAGTTCCACCACACTGCGCAGCAGCAGTTCACTGGCCTGCGTCCACGCCTCCCACGAATGCGCCATCGCGGCGCCGGTTGGCGGGCCGCCGGTGTTCGCCACCAGAATGTCGACGCGCCCATGCGCCGCCATCGTCTGCGCGACCACCTCGGCAATGCCCGCTTCCGTAGCCAGATCGGCCACGATCGCCGTCACCGAGGCGCCCAGCGCTTCGAACTTCGCCTTCGCGCCATGCACCGAGGCGGCATCGCGCGAACAGATCACCAGCGTGCAGCCTTCACGCGCAAATTCCTCCGCCGCCGCGAAGGCGATGCCACGACTCGCACCGCATACCAGCGCGACTTTTCCCGAAATACCGAGATCCATCAGCGCGTCCCGCGGAGATAGTCGTCGGTCTTGTCGATCCAGTCCTGCCGCGGCGGATTGAAGATGTCCACGTCGAGCGTGTCCTCGAGCGCTTCGGCGCGATGCCGTACGTTGCTCGGGATCACCAGCACGTCGCCGGCACCGACATCGGTGTACGTATCGCCCGGCGCATCGGCATGTGCGCCGATCCAGAAGCGCAGCGTCCCCGACAGCACGTAGGTGAACTGTTCGTTGATATGATCGTGCGCCGGCACGATGGCGCCCTTCTTCAGGTACACGTGCGCGAGCATCATCTTCTCGCTGGTGATCAGACGGCGGCCGATGAGCGGCGTGAGCTCTTCGATGGGAAGGTCATCCCAATGCTGCTTGCGAACGTCGGACATGAGTGGATCAGGTGAAGGGAGGGGAACCTCGGCGGCCGCTGGGGACAGGGACGCCGTGCGAGCTTCGGCCAGACGATTCTCCTTACGCAAATCCCACAACGCATAGAGACAGAAGAGCACCGCCGCGCCGAACACGAACACCGTGTCGAACAGGAACATCGGGTTGAGCAGGCTCTCCACGCGAGGTCAGCGATTCGCCGCGTAGACGGCCTGCTGCGCGAAGCGCGGCTCCAGAATCTCGCGCACCAGGACGCCGGCCAGCGACGCGCGAGACAGGCGGCTGCGCATGCCGACGGAAAGACCGGGGCCGATATCCACCGCATCGGTGGCTGCGTCATCGGTGAGACGAGGTGGCTTGATCAGCGTCCAGCCGGCCAGCCGGCTATTCCGCACCAGGCGTTCCTGCTCCGCGCGATCTTCTACCATGCCCTCATGCGCCGACCGCTGCACGATCCGGCGCATGAAGCGCATGAACAGCGACACGTTGGATGGCATGCCACCCGTCATGGCGCCGGTCACCACCAGCAACCGCGCCTGCGACTGCGTGTGCATGGCGGCGATGATGTTCGTGGTGGCCGCCGCGCAGAAGGGCACGCGGGCATCGGGGTGCGGTCCGAACAGCACCACCGCCGCGTCAGACCCGCGCAACACTTCACGTACCGCCGTCGGATCATTGAGAGAGCCCACCACCACGGTGGACGAGGTCGGCACCTGTTCCGAGGGCTTGGCCCGATAATGCAGCCGCAACGACATCCCGGCGTCAGTCGCGCTGGCAATGAAGGCGTGACCCGTCCGCCCGGAGGCGCCGAACACGGAAACGATCATAAAGTCCTCTGACGAATTGCGGCAGGCGCCATCGGGCGCGTCGCTCGCACGGAGTCGGCGAGCCGGCGAACCGGCTGCCACGAACTACCCTCGGGACGCCACGTCGTCAGTGAATCGGCGCCTCGATATCCGAAACGTAGTCCATTGCCGATCGCCCAGCGCGGCTCATCCTCCAACACGCCCGCGCATCCCGCCAACCGCACCGTTCTGCGGTATGTTCGTGGGGGGTGTGCGTCGGCAGAATCGCTCGGGTGGGGCATTCCCTCAACATGCATCCTCAACTCCCGATGCGGGAGCATCCGTCGCCCGTGCGACACCGCCCTTTACATCATGAACCGAGTCGTATGACCGCCACGCCGCAGTTCGTCCCCTCGGATATCGAGATCGCGCAGCAAGCGCGCCTGCGCCCGATCACCGCGGTGGCGGCCGATCTCGGGCTCGCCCCCGACGACATCGACCAATACGGGCGCTACAAGGCGAAGTTGCCTCTCGCACTGGCGTCGCAGCCGCCCAAGGGGCGTCTGGTGCTGGTGACCGCCATCAGCCCCACGCCGGCCGGTGAAGGCAAGAGCACCGTCAGTGTCGGGTTGTCGCAGGCGCTGCGTCGCATCGGACACAACGCCGTGCTCTGCATGCGCGAGCCCAGCCTGGGACCGGTCTTCGGCATCAAGGGCGGTGCGGCCGGCGGTGGCTACGCGCAGGTGCTGCCCATGGACGACATCAACCTGCACTTCACCGGTGACTTCCACGCCATTGCCAGCGCGCACAGTCTGTTGTCGGCGATGCTCGACAACCACCTGTATCACGGCAATGCACTGGGCCTCGACACCAAGCGCATCACGTGGCCGCGCACGATCGACATGAACGACCGCGCGCTGCGTCAGACCATCATCGGCGTGGGCACCGGTAACGGCGTGATGCGCGAGGAGCGGTGGGTGATCATCCCCGCCAGTGAAATCATGGCCATCGTGGCGCTCGCCTCCGATGCCGAAGACCTCGAGCAGCGCCTCGGCAACATCATCGTGGGCACCACGAGCGGCAAAGAGCGCACCCCCATTCGCGCACGCGACCTGCAGGCAACGGGGGCGATGTCCTTGCTGCTGAAAGACGCGCTGCGCCCGAATCTCGTGCAGACCCTCGAAGGCGGTCCCGCCATTCTGCACGCCGGCCCGTTCGGCAACATCGCGCACGGCTGCAACAGCCTGGTGGCCACCCGCGCCGGTCTCGCGCTGGCCGACATCGTGGTCACCGAAGCCGGCTTCGGTTCTGACCTGGGCGCCGAGAAGTTCTTCGACATCAAGTGCCGCGCCGGCGGACTCAATCCCGAAGCCGCAGTGCTCGTGGCCACCGTGCGGTCGCTCAAGATGCAGGGCGGACTGCCCAAGCACATGCTCGACCAGGAAGACCTGGGCGCGCTGGAGCGAGGGCTGCCCCATCTCGCGCATCACATCACCAACGTGCGGCAGTTCGGTGTGCCGGTGGTGGTCGCGATCAACCGCCGGCTGTCGGATACCGACGCCGAGTTGGCGATGGTGGCCGACTACGCCGCGAAGTACGGCGTGCGCGTCGCGCTGTGCGACGTGTGGGCGAACGGCGGTGCCGGCGGCGAGGCGCTGGCGCACGAAGTGCTGGCGCTGCTCGACTCCAAGTTGGCGAACTTCCGTCCGTTGTACGACACGGCGCTGCCGATCCGCGAGAAGATTGAAACGATCGCCGCCAAGGTGTACGGGGCCGATGGCGTGGACTACTCGCCGGCGGCCGAGAAGTCGATGGCGTGGCTCGAGCAGTACGGCATGGGCAACACGCCGGTGTGCATGGCGAAGACGCAGTATTCGCTCTCGGACGATGCGTCGAAGCTTGGCGTGCCGACCAACTTCCGCATGACCGTGCAGGAGGTGACTGGCTCGGCCGGCGCCGGCTTCGTGGTGGCCAAGTGTGGCGACATCATGACGATGCCGGGGTTGTCGAAGTCGCCGGCGGCCGAGCGCATGAAGCTGCGCCCGGATGGGACCATCGAGGGGCTGTCGTAGCAGCTCGTCGTCAGTCGGAAACGAGGTCGCGGTCATCGGGCGCCACGTGGCGCGTGATGACCGCGGCGCCGCGAGTGGCATTCTGAATCGCCCGTTGCATGGCGGCCAGGCGCACACGCGGTACGCGCACGGAAAATTCCGCGTCCACTTCGAACCGCTGCTCCAGCAGTTCGGCATCGAATTCCGGCCACAGCTGCTGCATCGCGCCGATCGCGCCGTAGCCCACCTGCACGGTTACATCGACGCTATCCACGCGCTCGGCGCGCGGCATGTCGGCCAATGCTTCTTGCACGGCGCCGCCGTAGGCCTTCACGAGCCCGCCGGTGCCCAATTTGGTGCCGCCGTAATAGCGGGTCACCACGGCGGCGATCTCGCCGACGCCGCTGTGCAGCAGCACCGTAAGCATGGGCCGGCCGGCGGTACCGTGCGGCTCGCCGTCGTCGCTCATACCCACGCGATCAGTGCTGCCGGGTGCCCCGACCACATACGCCCAGCAATTGTGCGTGGCGTCGGGGAACTCGGCGTTCATCGCTTTGATGAACGCCTGTGCCTCCTCACTCGACTGAACTCGCGCCACGGTGCAGATGAACCGGCTGCGATCGATCACCTGCTCCACGCGATGCTGCTGCGCCGGAACCGGATACCGTGCCGGGTCCCCTACGGGTTCCCGCACGTCGTCGGTCACGCGTACGGGCTGTCTCCGCCGCCGCGCGAGGAACCACCGCCACTGTTGCCGCTACCACCGCTGCCACCCTGGCCGCGATGCGGACCACGACGGACACGGCCAGCCGCGCCACTCTTCGGAGCACCACCGCCGGCGCCACCACCCGACGGCCCGCGGGAACCGGCGGCCGGTCCGCGGGACTCGCTGGTCTTCCGAGCCGGCGCCGCCGGACGCGCGCCACCCGACTGCGCCGCGCTGCGACGCTCCACCTTGGCCGCGGCACGTGCACGGTCTTCCGCCTTCTTCTTGCGGATTTCGGCGATCCGCTCGGCCAACGGCACTTCCAGCTTGGTCTGCGGCTTCGCGCTGTAATCGAAGTCGGGCACCGTGACGCGCGGCAGCGTTTTCTTGATGGCGCGCTCGATCTGCTTCAGATCGCCTTCTTCATCGGGCGACACGAAGGTGAACGCCTCACCCGTCGCTTCGGCACGCGCCGTCCGGCCCACACGGTGGATGTAGTCCTCGGCGGCCAGCGGCACGTCGAAATTCACCACGTGCCCGAGCGCTTCTACATCGATGCCGCGGGCGGCAATGTCGGTCGCCACGAGCACCTGATACGCGCCGTCCTTGAACCCGGCGAGCGCCTGCGTACGCTGCGCCTGCGACCGGTTGCCGTGAATGCGCTCGGCCTTGATGCCGGCGGCCACCAGCTGCGCCGCCAGGCGGTTCGCGCGGTGCTTCGTGCGCGTGAAGACGAGCGCCTGCGGCATGTCACCACGCTTGAGCAACGCGACCAGCAAGCCGCTCTTGAGATCCTGCGCCACCGGGTACACGGCCTGCGTGATGCCGACGGCCGGAGCCGACTGGCGCTGCAGGTTGAGCGTGAACGGATTGGTGAGCAGATCCTTCGTGAGCGCTGCAATCGGGGCCGGCATGGTAGCGCTGAAGAACAACGTCTGCCGCTTCTTCTGCGGCAGATGACGCAGCACCTTCTTGATCTCGGGCAGGAAGCCCATGTCGAGCATGCGATCGGCTTCGTCGAGCACGAGATACTCGAGATGCTCGAGCTTCGCGTACGGCATGCGGAAGTGATCGAGCAAGCGACCCGGCGTGGCCACGATGACATCGGCCCCGCTGCGGAACGCGTGTTCCTGCGGTCCCATGCCCACACCACCGAACACCGCGGCGCCCGTGAGCGGCGTGTGCACCGTGACGTCGTTCAGGCTTTCGACGATCTGCGCCGCCAGTTCACGCGTGGGCGTGATGACCAGCGCCCGCGTGATCCCGCGCGGCTTCTCCATGATGTGATGGAGAATCGGGAGCAAAAACGCATACGTTTTGCCGCTGCCCGTCATCGCGCAGGCGAGGACGTCACGTCCCTCCAGAGCCGGCGGAATCGCTTCGGCCTGAATCGGGGTGGGACGGGCAAAACCGAGCTCCTTAAGGCCTTTCTGGAGACTCGGATGCAGTTGCAGCGAAGAAAACGACGGCGTAGCGGTCACGTAGAGTTGGTTCGGGACGTCAGACGAGATATTGGAAAGATAACCCACTGGGGGTGGCGGTGCGGCTGAGTCCGACACCCCATCGCCATTGACGCCGGGTTAATACTCCACCTCCGCGCTCAGTGAGTGCGGAGCAGCGTCGCGCCACGCGTTCGCCCACTCGACGGCTTCGCCCCATGATTTCAGAGCTGCACGACACCCTGATTGTCGGTGGCGGCCTCCAAGGCGCCACCATTGCCCTCGAGCTCGCGCACCGCGGACGGCGGTCGGTGATCCTGGACCAGGACGACCGGTTGGTGAACCGCGCCAGCCTCCGGAATGAGGGCAAGATCCACCTTGGCCTGATTTACGCCGCCGACCCGACCTTCTCGACCGCGTCGATCCAGCTGCAGGGTGCCCTGACCTTTGCGCCCCTGCTCCGGCGATGGCTCGGCGCGCGGTGGCACGACGTTGGGATTTCGACGCCGTTCGCCTATCTGGTGGCGCAGGATTCCCTGTGGGCCCCCGAGCCGTTGGCCGACCACTACGACCGGCTGTCGCAGGAGTGCCGGCGCCGGCTCGAGGCCGATACGCGGCTGGATTATCTGGGTGAACGGCCGGTCGATTTGGCCAGACGAATGAACGATGACGAGGCAGCCCGGTGGTTTGCCATCGAGCAACTGGCCGCCGTGTTCGGCACCGACGAGCGGGCGGTCGACACCGACGATCTCGCGCGGGCCCTACGCGCCGCCGTGGACGCCGACCCGCTCATTCGCGTCCTCGGATCGCATCGGGTCGAGGACGTCTCACGCACGTCCGGCGGGATCGTGGTGCAAGGCCAGCGTCCCGACGGCACGTTCGCGATCTCGGCGCCACAGGTCGTCAACTGCACCTGGGAGGATCGCTTCCGTCTGGACCTCATGATGGGGCTGACCCCGATGTCGGGGTGGCTGCACCGGCTCAAATACCGTACTCTGGCGAGACTGCCCGCGTCGCACCGCCACGCCCCGTCGGCCACCATGGTGCTGGGCGCCTATGGTGATGTCGTCGTGCGCCCCTCGGGCGTGGCCTATCTGTCATGGTACCCCACCGCCCTGCGCGGATGGACGCATGATGTGGCGCCCCCGGCCGACTGGAACGCGGCCTGCCGGGGCGACGTAGCGCCCGACGTGGCGCGCGAGGTCTCCGCCGCAGCGCTCCATCACATCGATGCCTGGTTTCCGGGCATCGGCGCCTGCGAGGTCACCGCGGTCGACGCCGGCGCGATTGTCGCGTACGGAGAGACCGACGTGGACGACCGGCAGAGCGGATTGCATGACCGCACGCGCATCGGTGTCAACGGCGGCGGCGACTATTTCAGCGTCGATCCCGGCAAGCTGACCACGGCCCCGCTCTTTGCCATGCACGCGGCCGACGCCATCGCCGGCGCCACCGACGAGCAATCCTGGTGGTGACGCACCCCAAGGTCGTGGCCCTTGTGCCGGCTTGGCAGGCGGCGGACTTCATTGAAGAGACGCTGGAATCCCTGGCCGCGCAGACGTGGCCGAACCTCGAGATTCTCATTGCTGTCGACCAGTCATCAGATGACACGGCACAGCGCTGTCGTGCCTTTGCGGTCGCGCACGCCAATGTACGTGTGCACGAACATATCGAGCGCCACGGCTGGGTCGGCAACGTGAACTGGCTGCTGCACGAGGCACAGGGCGACTACCTGTTCTTTGCGTTCCACGATGACGTGCTCGCACCGACCTATGTGGAGGCGCTGGCCGAGGTCCTGCGCGCGCGCCCGGAGGCAATTCTGGCCTTCTCGGACCTCGAGACCACGCACCGGGACGGGCGCGTCGACATCTCGAGCTACACCGCCCTCGAGGGGATGGCCTCACCGGTCGATCGCGGCCGCAAGCTGCTCTGGCGGCACGGCGACTGGTGGACACCCAACCGCGGCCTGTTTCGCAGCGAGGCCGCGCACCGCATCGGTGGCCTGAAGCGGCATCGGGCCGGTGAGTTTTCCGCCGACTGGCCGTGGCTGTTTCACATGTCGCTGCTGGGCCCCATGGTCCGCGTTCCCCAACTGCTGTGCTTCAAGCGCTACAAGGCGCGGAGCCTGTCGCAGTCGTGGCGCTATGCGCCGCGCGATCAGCTAGCCGCCCTCGCCAGTTGCGCGCGGGAACTCGCCGGCGCCCCCCTGACCGCGCGCGAGAAGTGCGCCCTGCGGCTGTCGGTCTGGTGGGTGCGCCTCTACATGCTTCGGTACGCGTTGAAGTGGACCATCCACTGGATGCGCCGGCATCTGCGGCGCGAGCTCACGGGGACAGCGGCCGGGGGGTGATTATCGAGGCTCCGACGACCATGATGCCGAGGCACGCGTTGGCGTGAGTGGCGATGCGAGGTGTGGTCTCCCTTCACCATGCCACAGTCGTGACCAACTCTAAGGGCGTTCATGACACAACCGTGATGGAGCGGTCGGCATTATCCGCGAAGGGTCCCCTTCGATTTTTCCTTCGCCATCCGTGCCCATGCCTGCGTTTCGCGCACCTGTAGTATCCGCACTCCTCGGTGCCTTGCCGTTGCTCGGCTGCGGCGACTCATCGACGTCGACGTCGCCGTCGCCGGCACCCGTAGTCACGTATCCAGCCAAGGCCGTCGATGCCAGCCCCGTCACGTGGGGCACCCAGGGCGGTCTCGCTATCGTCGGTGGCTACGGCTCGGCGGTCGTGGTCGATCCCACGGACCCGTCGGTGTTCTGGATCATGACGGACCGCGGGCCGAACACCGCGACCGGGGTGGCCAATCGCCTCCTCTTTCCGCTCCCGAATTTCGTGCCGACTGTCGGCAAGTTTCGTCTCGTCGGCGACTCCCTGCGGCGCATCAGCGTGATCGATTTGAAGACTGCGGCCGGCGTCGCGATCAGCGGACGGCCCAACCCGGCCGGGCAGGGCGCCACCGGTGAATCGGGAATCGACCCGACGGGCGCCACGATCACCCCCGATCCGGATGGCCTGGACAGCGAAGGACTGGCGCTCGCGGCGGATGGTACGTTCTGGGTGTCCGACGAGTACGGCCCGCACGTGGTGCATTTCGATGCCACCGGTCGCACGCTCGAACGGGTCAACCCGTATGGGACGGGCGCCGGTGGCCGACGACTGCCACTCGCGCTCTCGCTCCGTCGCCCGAACCGCGGAATGGAAGGACTCGCCATCACGCCCGACGGGCGCACGCTGGTCGGCCTGATGCAGTCGCCGCTAGACAACCCGACCGCGATTATCGGGCGCGCCAGCGACGCGCACCGCTTGGTGACGTTCGACGTCGCCAGCGGGGCCAACAAGACCTTCGTGTACGAAGTGGACGCGGTCGGCAACCTGCTCAGCGAGATTCAGGCGATCAGCGCCACCAGCTTCCTCGTGATCGAGCGCGACGGGCTGTACCAGGGCGGGTCGCCCGCCGCGACCAGCAAGCGTATCTACAAAATTGACATCAGTGGGGCCACCGACGTCAGCGATCCCGCCAATGCTGCCAGCGGCAAACTGTTCGGCGGCAAGGTGCTCGAGGCGCTCACCCGAAACGAGCGTGGCGCGAACGGCATCACGCCGGTCACCAAGACGCTCGTGTATGACCTGCTCACGCATCCGGGTGGGTATCCGCATGACAAACTTGAAGGCGTGACCCTGGTGGGGCGCGACCTCCTCGTCGTCTCCAACGACGACGACTTCGGCGTGGCCGAAGGCGGTGCGAGCACGTTCATCGCCAAGCTGCTCCCAGCGACGCAGCTGCGCGACCGTGTCGTCCTGTACTTCATCAAGCTCGCCACGCCGCTCAAGTAGCTGTCACACTCACGTTGCCGACACCGGCGTCGGCAACGTTCCGGTCACCAACCGCCCGTCACCCCGTCGCCGCGATCTCTTCGCCGGGGTTAATGAACTGGTCCTGCTCCAGCTGATACTGCCGGTTGTACAGGTCACGGTAACGTCCGCCGATCGCCAGCAGCTCCTGGTGCGTGCCGCGCTCGATGATCTGACCGTGCTCGAGCACGAGGATCTGGTTGGCGCTGGTGATCGTGCTCAATCGGTGGGCGATCACGAAGGTCGTACGGCCGGCGCGCAGACGGCGCAGCCCTTCCTGAATGAGATGCTCGCTCTCCGAATCGAGCGACGACGTGGCTTCGTCGAGAATGAGCACGCGCGGATCGGCCAGAATAGCGCGGGCGATCGCCACACGCTGACGCTGCCCGCCCGACAGCTTCACGCCGCGCTCGCCCACGATCGTGTCGTACTGCTGTGGGAAACCCTGAATGAAGTCATGCGCGTTGGCGATCTTGGCCACCGCCATCACTTCTTCTTTCGTGGCGCCGGGCTTCGTGAAGGCGATGTTCTCCATCACCGTGCCGTCGAACAGAAAGTTGTCCTGCATGACGACACCCAGATGGCGGCGATACTCACGCAGCTTGAGGTCGGACACCGGCGTCCCGTCCACCTTGATCTGCCCCTGCTGCGGCTGGGCGAAGGCCATGATCAGCGAGATCATGGTGCTCTTGCCGCTGCCGCTCGAGCCCACCAGCGCGGTGGTCGTGCCCGCGGGCGCGGTGAACGACACGTCCTTCAGCACCGGCGTGCCCGCCTCATATTCAAACGACACATGATCGAACTCGACGCGACCCATCACCGCGGGCACCGGCGTCTTCGTCGCGTCTTCCTGGTCTTCCGTGGGCATATCGCGGAGCTCGCGGATGCGATCGAGGCCGGCAAAGGCCTCGGTGATCTGCGTGCCGATGCTGGCGATCTGCACCAGCGGCGCCGTGACCATCACGATAAAGAAGATGAAGGTGATGAGACTGCCCACCGTCATCTGACCGTTGATCACATCACGTCCACCCACGTACATCGCGATCAGGCCGATCACGCCCACCACGGCGAGTCCCAGCGTGCCGGTCAGCGAGGTGCCGGTAATCGTCTTGGCGATGTTCTGGAACAGCTTCTGCACGCCCTTGCCGAACACTTCCTTCTCACGTTCTTCGGCAGTGTACACCTTAATAAGGCGGATGCCGCCCAACGTCTCGGTGAGACGGCCCGTCACCTCGGCCGTGATGACACTGCGCTCCCGGAAAATCGGCCGCAACCGCTTGAAGGCGATCGACATGACCACGCCGAACACCGCCAGAAACACGATGGTTGCCGCGGTGAGCCGCCAGTTGAGATAGAACAGCACGCCCAGCGCGGCGATGGCACTCACGATGCCGCCCGTGAGCTGGATCAAGCCCGTGCCGATCAGGTTCCGGATGCCTTCGGGATCGTTCATCACGCGTGACACCAACACGCCGCTCTTCGTGCTGTCGAAGAACTTCACCGGCAGGCGAATCAGGTGACCCTGCACCTCTTCGCGGAGCCGCGCGATGGCCTGCTGCGCCGCCACGCTGACCACCTGCGAAAGCGCATAGCCGGTGATCGACTGGACGATGGTCGCCGCCAGACCGGCTAGCGCGACATAGCCGAGCAACTGGATGTCGCGGTTCGGGAGGACGTCGTCGAGCACCATCTTGGTCGAATACGGCAGCACGAAGCCGGCCGCACGACTGACGAGCATCAGCACGAGGCCGACGGAAACGGACGTGCGGTGTTCCCAGACCAGCGCACGGGCCTCGGCCCAGGCGCGCTTGGTGTCGTATTTCGGCTTGCCTTTCGGGGGGGGCGTCATAGCGCGGAATGTAACGTGGATTCCGCGGCACGGCGCCGCAGGATACCTTTCCGATCATGTACATTCCCGACAACGAAACCATCGCCAAGGTCGAGGTCCTCGCGGACCTCGAGCAGGATGTCGCTGACCTCACGGTCGCGCATGAAGCCAAGCGCATTCTGTGGTTCCCGTCGGAGCTGCTGGCGCCCGAGCCGGACACCGACCCGGACGCGTTCGTGAAGCAGCTCCGGGAGCGCGCGAAGGGCATCAGCATGCCGGCCCGCGTCGCCTTGGCGCTCAACACGCTCACCGAAGAAGGTCTCCCCCATTTCCACCGTCTGCTCGCCACGTACCTGGGCGGCGACACGTTCTGGGCCAAGTGGACCAACCTGTGGACCGCCGAGGAAGACCGGCACGGGGCGGTGCTGCATGATTACGCGCACGACAGCAAGATCCTCGACAACCCGGTCCTCGAGCGCATGCAGTTCGAGTATCTCAAGGCCGGCTTCGAGCCCACTTGGGACAAGGATCCGTACCGCGTGTTCGTGTACACGTCGCTGCAGGAGCGCGCCACGCAGGTGAGCCACGCCAACACCGGCAAGCTGGCTGGCCAGTACGAGCCGCTCATCGGCACCGTGCTGTCCAACGTCGCCAAGGAAGAGGCGCGGCACTACGTGTTTTACCGCGAAATCTTCCTGCGTGTGCTGGCCCGTGATCCCAACCGTGCGCTGGAATCGGCGGCGCTGATTATGCCGAGCATCGACATGCCGGGCATCAGCATGCCGCACTTCCGCGAGATGGCCGACGTGATCCGCCGGGCCGGCATCTATGGCCCGCGCGATTACATCAAGATCGTCGAAGACCTTATCAAATTCTGGTCGATCGACAAGCTCGAAGGGCTGAACGAAGCCGGCCGCAAGGCGCAGGAAAAGATCATGGCGATCAGCGAGCGTCTCGAGCGCGTGGCCAACATGATGGAAACGCGCAGCCGCGCGAAGACCTTCTCGTTCAACGTGGCCTTCGCCCGCGAATTCGCGATGGAGTGACGCCGGGCCCGTCACCGGGTGCCGGTTTGGTTCGACGACACATGCCCACAGCGGCTGGCGGCCTTGCCGTCAGCCGCTGTTGCGTAGCCCCGCCGCGATCCCGTTAATCGTGATGTGAATGCCGCGCCGCCGGCGCTCGTCATCCACGCCTGCCCCCGACACCTGCGCCTCGCGATACCGGCGCAGCAGCTCGATCTGCAGGTGGTTGAGCGGGTCCATGTACGGAAAGCGATTGGCGATCGATCGCTTGAGCAGTGGATTCTCCGCCAGCAGCTCCGCCTGCCCCGTGATCTGCCGCAACGCCTCCCGCGTGCGGTGCCACTCTGTCGAAAGCAGCGCGAACACCCGCTGCCGCAGCTCCGCATCCTGCACCAGCTCCGCGTAGCGCGACGCCACGGCCAGATCGGACTTCGCCAGCACCATGTCGATGTTCGACAGCAGCGTGCGAAAGAACGGCCAGTGCTGCGCCATGCGCTGCAGCATGGGAAGACCATCCGGCGTGTCGGCGAGATAGCCCGCGATCGCCGAGCCGAATCCGTACCATCCCGGCAGCATGAGACGACACTGCGCCCATGAGAACACCCACGGAATGGCGCGGAGATCTTCGATGCGCTCGCTTGGCCGCCGCGAGGCGGGGCGACTGCCGATGTTGAGCGTCGCGATCTCCGCCAATGGGGTGGATTCGCGGAAGTACTGCGCGAAGCCGGGCGTCTCGTACACCAGCGCGCGGTACGAGCGGAACGCCATCGCCGACAGCCGGTCCATGACCGGATGGAAGTCGCGCTCCACGCTGTCGGTGTGTTCGCCGCGCTGCTCGTGATCCGTCAGCGAAGCTTCGAGCGTTGCCGCCACCAGCAGTTCCAAGTTCCGTCGGCCCACGTCGGGCGTGGCGTACTTCGACGCGATCACTTCGCCTTGCTCGGTAATACGGATATGCCCGCTCACCGCCCCCGCTGGCTGCGCCAAGATCGCCTCGTAGCTCGGCCCGCCGCCGCGGCCCACCGACCCGCCACGGCCGTGAAAGAGTCGCAGCCGCACGCCGTGCGCTGCGAACACCTGCATCAGTGTCAGCTCGGCCTTATACAACTCCCACCCGGAGGTCAGGAAGCCGCCATCCTTGTTGCTGTCGGAGTAGCCCAGCATCACTTCCTGCACATTGCCCTGCGACGTAACGAGGGCGCGATACACCGGCAGCGCAAACAGCGCGTCCATGGTGTCTCCCGCGCGCCGCAAGTCTTCGATGGTCTCGAAGAGCGGAATGATCTGCATGGCCGTGGTCGGTAGCGCGCCACCGTGCGCGAGCCCCGCTTCCTTGAGCACCAGCGCCACTTCGAGCAGGTCGGACACTCCGTCGCATTTCGAAATGATGTAATGCGGAAGCAAGGCGTCTCCGAACGTCGCGCGCAGTTCACGCGCGGCGAAGGCGATCGCAAGCTCTCCCACCGCCTCGTCGGTGTACGACAGATGCGGCGAGTACAGCGGCCGCGTGCCCGCGAGTTCATGCGACAGGATGTCCACCCGCTCCGCTTCGCTACGGGTCGCGTAGTCCGCGCACACGCCGGCGCGTGCCAGCACCTCACACACCACGCGCTCGTGCACCTCGGAATTCTGACGCAGGTCGAGCGGCGCCAGATGAAAGCCGAACAGCTCCACTGCGCGCAACAGCCGACGCAGGCGACCGGTCGTGAGCCGCTCGCCACCGTGCCGTTTCAGAGAATCGCGAATGACCGCCAGATCGTTGCCGAGTTCCACCGCCGTGGCGTAGGGCGCGTCGGCGCCGATGGCCTGACGGATCGGCGCCGGCAGCCCAAGCGCCTGCGCCTTGGCGACCAGTCGCGCGTAGATGCCGATCAGGGCGCGGCGGTAGGTCTCATCGAGTCGCTGTGATGACGTATCGGGAGACCGAGCGGCCAGTGCCGACAACTCGGCCGTCACCGGTACGAGTCGCTCCGACAGTGGCAGATCGAAGCCCAGCGCATGCACTTCTTCGAGATAGAACTCGATCGTGGCCGACGCCTGCAATCGCACGGTGTCGCGCAGTGTGTCGGCGGTCACGAACGGATTGCCATCCCGATCGCCACCGATCCAGCTGCCCACTCGCAGAAACGGCGGTAGCGACCACGGGCGAGCCGGGAACCGCGCACGCAACAGATCTTCGGTGTCGCCGTGCAAACGCGGCAATTCGGTGAAGAACGTACTGCGAAAATAATTGATGCCATTTTTGACTTCGTCGATCACACGCAGCCGTTCACTGCGCACCATCCGGGTCTGCCACAGCGTGAGTACGACCTGCTTAAGCGTCGCGTCAGCGTCGCGCTGCTCGTCGGGCGTGAGTGTCAGTCGGTCGCGACAGTCGAGCAGATCGGCGATCTGCTGCAGCGCATGCTGCGTACTCTGTCGCTGCACTTCCGTGGGATGAGCAGTCAACACCGGAGAGACGAGCGCCGTGGCGAAGAAGGCCTCGATCCGCTCGGCCGCATCGGGGATTTCCCGGACCACGGCATCAAGCGAGAACGCGAAGCTCCCTTCGCGCGGCGGCGATCCCATCATCTCGTGCTCACGGCGTCGACGCGACCGATGCGTGTCTTCGGCGATGTTCGCGAGTTGCAGGAAGTAAGCGAAGGCACGCACCACGCGGTGCATGTCCTCTGGTGGCAGGCCGTCGAGCAGCCGATGCAACTCGGCGCGATCGTGGGGACTCCCCTCGCGCGCGAAACGCACGGCGGTCTGTCGGACCGACTCGACGAGCTGAAAGATCGCATCGCCTTCCTGCTCACGCAGCGTGTCACCCAGCACACGCCCCAGCAGGCGGATATCGTCGCGGAGCGGCAGGTCCTTCTCCAGCCGGCCGACGTCGGGAGTCTCTGACATATCCGGCCGAATCTACGGCGCGGCGCCGCGCGCGCGACCCGGCGGGCGCCCTACCGGCGCAGCCCCTTCACCATCTGGTCGGGATAGTCGCCGAACAACCCATCTACGCCCAATCGCACCAGCTCGCGCACCTCGGCGAGCGGGTCGCCACCGTAGCGTTTGGCGAGAAACACCGGCTCAGGTCGCAATGTCCACGCATGCACGCGAAGTCCGGCGGCATGCGCATCGGAAATGAGCGACGTCGGCACCGCCGCGGAGTCCTCGCCCACGATCTGCCGCGTGTTGGCCCCGACACCATAGGCATACGTGGCCACATCGCGGAGCGCGGCCGGCGTGACCTGCGGCGCCGAGGAGACGAGCTGGATGAGCCGAACGCACGTCTGCTGCGAGAGCATGCGCAGATTGCCGCTTTCGAAGCTCTGAATGAACACCGGCGCATCGGCGCGATCCAGGCCGCGCGCACGCAGCGCACGCAGCATCGGCTCCTCGATGGAGTGCCCGATCCCGCGGAAGTAGGTGGGGTGCTTGGTTTCCGGATAGACCCCGACGGCGCGCCCGCGAGTGCGGCCCAGCGAATCGGCCAGTGCCAACACCTCGTCGAACGTCGGGATGAGAAACTGCCCGTCGTACGCGTGAGACCGGAACGGCAGCCGTTCGTTGGCGCGGAGGGTGCGCAGCTCGGCCAGCGTGAAGTCTTCGGTGAACCACCCGCTGATCGTGTCGCCGTCGATCACTTTGCGTGTTTTACGCGAGGCGAACTTCGCCGCCACGTCGGTGGTGCCGCCAATTTCATTTTCATGTCGCGCCACCAGCACGCCGTCCCCGGTACTCACGAGATCGGGCTCGATGAAATCGGCACCCATCTCGACGGCGAGCGCATAGCCCTCGAGCGTATGCTCGGGGCGGTGTCCGCTTGCCCCGCGATGTGCGATCACAAGAGGGGCCGCGGCGGGGAGCACTGGCGAGGCTGTGCGGGACATCGACTGCGGTGCCCGCACCGGCGTGCACGCGGCAAGCAGCGAGGGTAGCAGCAGCCGCAACAAGGACGGGAATCGAATTCGCATTATGCGAGGTTAACCCACCGGCAGGGGGCGACGATAGCCAATCGGGCGTCCCGTGATCAAGTTGAGACACGGTTTGTCTGCCCTGAGCCACGTGCTCATCTCGATGTCGAGACTGCTTCCCATGGTTCGCACCGCCCCCGATGCCCTGCTGATGGCGATCCGCGCTCAGGATCGCCACACGATCACCGCCATGATCTCCACGGATCCGTCACTCGTCATGGCACGCGCGGCAGGTGGCGAATCGCTGGTCCTGCACGCGTGCTACCACGGCGCGCCCGAGCTGGCCGGCCTGCTGCATGCCGGCCGGGCCATCGATGCCTGTGAAGCCGCAGCGCTCGGCGATGTGACCGCGCTGCGCGCCTGCCTCGAGCAGGACGATGACGCGCGCGTCCACCGCAGCAGTGATGGCTGGACGCCGCTGCATTTGGCCGCGTTCTTCGGGCGCGACGAGGCCGTGATGCTGTTGCTCGAGTACGGGGCGCCGCTCGACGCGCACTCCACCAACGCGCTGCGCAATTCGCCGCTGCACGCCGCCCTGGCCGGCAACACGCTGCCGGTATTGGTGCGCCGGCTGGTGTTTGCGGGGGCCGACGTGACGGCGCGCGATGCCAGCGGGAACACCCCGCTACATCTCGCCGCGTCGCGCGGCGACGAGCCGCTGTGCGACCTGCTCATTGCCCGCGGGGCCGACCCGCAGGCGCGGTCGGACGACCAGTCGACGCCGGCCCTGCTGGCGACCGCACGTGGATTCCCCGAACTGGGCGCGAGGCTCGCGGCGGCGTCTGATCAGGAGGCGATCCATCGGCCGGAGCGAGGGGATAGCGCATTCCAAACATGACGCGCATATAGTCCGGCATGTCGGGGAATCCGCAACTTCAGCTGCTGGGTGGTTGTTCGTTACGTGCCGAAGACGGGTCCGTGCTGCTTTCCTCAGGCAAGGGGTTGGCGGTCATCGCCTATCTGGCCGCGTGCCGGGATCGGCACACGTCGCGACAGGCGCTGGCCGACCTGCTCTGGCCCGACCAGAACCGGGAGCGGGCACGGTCCTCGCTCCGGCAGGCACTGTTCGTCCTGCGCCGGCTGCTGGGTCCGGAGATGATCACCGGTGATGGCGAGTGGGTCACGCTCGCCTCCACAGTTTCGACTGACCTGGACGCGTTCCAGACAGCGCTGAAGAGTGGAGCGATGGGCGCCGCCGTTGCGGCGTACGGCGGTCCATTTCTCCCGGATGACGGTGGGATCGTTTCGTGGCATTTCGAACAGTGGGCGTCGGCGGAGCGGCTGCGCATGCAGAGCGCTTTCGTCACGGCGGCACGCGCACACCATCGTGCATTGATGGATGGCGGCGATGTCACGGCTGCCCTCGACGTCGCCGAGCGCCTGCGGGATGCGGACCCGGAGAGCGACGATGCGTGGCACCCGCTGTTCACGTCACTCGCAGTCGCCAATCGCTACCCCGCCATGGAGATGGAGGCAGTGGAGCTTGGCGCCGCACGGGCGGCGGGAGCGCGCGACCTTGACCCAGCCACAGAGAAGTTGCTCCATCGGCTACGCCGACAGCGGCGCGCACACGTGGACGACAGCCGCGAGTTGGATGACCGAACAGTCGTACCGGCGCACCCGGAGCTTCAGGGACGTGCCGGTGTCCTCCGCGACATCTCGACCGCTTGGAAGGAGGTGCAACGGGGACGCGCGCGCGCCGTGGTTCTGGAGGCGGCACCCGGCTTCGGAAAGACCCGGGTGTTGCTGGAGTTCGCACGACGGATGCGGTTGGAACGCGTGCGTGTGATCAACTGCGCGGCTGGCTATCGCGAGCAGGACGATGAGTACGCCGTCATCGCGGAGCTCGCCGTGCAGCTCGCTCGGCTTCCGGGCGCAGCCGGCATCTCACGTCCCTCGGCGATGATCCTCGCCCGGCTCGTGCCCGACCTCTCCGAGACGTTCCGAGTGCCGGCGGAATCGGCGGCGCACGACCCCGGCGAGATGCTCCGGCATCGGTCGCACGCGTTCGCCGATCTGTGCGGCGCCGTGGCAGAGGAGGCGCCTATCGTGATCCTGATTGACGACTTGCAGTGGGCTGACCGGTCATCGTGTCAGTGCCTGGTGCGTGCGTTGGATAGGCTGTCACAGAAGCCGATCCTCCTCCTCGGGAGCTCGCGCGGCGGGAACCCGCTCCCGGGGCCCACGGTGCCGCTACTGGCGCTCGCACCGGACGACGTCACCGCGCTGCTGGCGTCGATCGCGGCCATTGAGCCTCCCGCGTGGACGGAATCGCACACGGAGCATCTCACGCGTGTCTGCGGTGGTTCCCCCTTCCGCATCCTACAGGGGCTGCGGTCGGCGATCTCGGGGGGAGCGCTTTCGGTCGCGGCCAATCGATGGGAAGTCGTGGATTGGGAGCAATGCGTAGCGCTGCTCAATCCCGCGGTGAGCATGACCCAGCGATTCGCCGCACTGTCCGCACCGGAGCAGCGGGTCATCGCAATGCTCGGCGCGATCGGACGGCCCGTGAATGTGTCCGAACTCAGTGATGCCCTCACGGTCGAACCAGCGGATATCCTCCAGGCCTTGCGCCGCCTCGATCATGAAGGCTTCGCCAGCCGCGCGACGGCGGAGGCGTGGACACTGGCGCATGCCCTGATCGCGGAAGAAGCCTCACTCGTCCTGCCGGCCGAGATGCGTCAGGAGTGCGCAACAAGGCTCGGGCGAGTCCTCGCCCGGAACGTCGGGGACGCGCAGCAGCTGCGCGACACGGTGCACTTGTTGCTCGGCGGCGGGGAACGCTTCGCCGCTCTGGATGTCGTGGAGCGCTTCATCAGGAAGTCTCGCTACCATTACGACGCGGAGACGCTGGTGCACATGGTGGCGGGATCGCGGGGGGATGCCGTGTTCGCCCGGCATGTCCACGGCTTGCTCTTGCGAAGGCGGCGACGACGGTCGCTGGTGGCCGGCATGCGTGCCGCAGTGGTGCTGCTCACGGTCGCTGGCGTGCTGGGATTCGGCTATCGCGTATGGAATGCCTCCCCGCCGCGCGTTGTCGAGCCGGCGCCGGCGCCTCCCGCGCTGGTTCCACAAGGGTTGCATGCCTACTTCCCGTTCGACGGCAGCGCGGAGAATCGCATCGACCGGGGCGCATCCGGCAATCCGGTGTCCATTCGCTGGGTGACTGATCGCTCGGGAGCGCGTGGACGGGCGGCCTATTTTGACCGGGCCGCATACGTAGAGCTTCCACCGATCGTCTTCAACGACCTGCCGACCGGCTCGATCGCCATCTGGGTGGCATGGAATGGCAGCGGCGGACTACAGGCGCTGACGAGCAAGCAACGCAATAACGACAATTCGTGGGGCATCCTCTCCATCAACGGCTATGCCGGGCAAGGGGGCCAACCAACCAACGGTGACGTGGGACGGATCTATTACCATGGGTCTCATGAGCACATGACCGGCCGCGCAAACATACTGCAGAGCACGAGCGTGCTTGTGCCGGATCGCTGGTATCATGTGGCGGTGACGTGGGACGAGCGAGCGATGCGCCTGCACCTCAACGGCCAATTGGAGTCCACGGTCGGCTGCGTGCGCTGCGATATTTCGCCCAATAAGTCTCCCGATGTGATCTCGCGCATTGGCGATTGGGTCCCCGATGGCCAGCGTTTCCGGTTCGGGGGCATGCTCGATGACCTGCGGATTTACCATCGCGTGCTCGCCGACGAGGAGATCCGGGCCTTGGCCGGGGGGTGATGCCCGCCGCGATGGTCATGCGCGACAACGCCAACGCGCGCAGCACGAAGCATATGACGATGCCCCGTGACCGGCGAACCGGTCACGGGGCATCGTTTAACCAAGGCCGGAACTAGCGCCGTTCGTCGTCGTCGAGTCCGAAGAAGCCGCCGCCACCTTCGCCGCCGCTCACGCGCTCCACGTGGAGCACCTTCGAGTACGACGTGCCACCCACGATGATGGTGACCTTGTAGTCGCCGGTCCCGACGAGCGCGTTCTGCCCGCCGCGGCCGCCACGACCACCGCCACCGCCCGGGAAGATCCCGATGGCCGCGAAGTCATCACCCAGCGCATCGCGCAACGGGCCGAACATCGCCTGCAATCCGGCCGGACCCGCCGCTGCACCGGGACCCGCACCCGGTCCACCACGGCCGCCCGGGCCACCAGCGCCAGCCGTCGGAAAGCTTGGCAGCGGACGCGTTTCGCCCGGACGATCCTGGAAACCGGTGGCACCGCCGAAACGACCACCGCCCCCGCCGCCGCCACCGAGCGCGCCGGCCAGCATCGCCTGCATTTCAGGCGGCTGCTGACCGGTCTGCACCGTGGTGCGAATCTGCGCCAGCATCGGGGCCGGCACCGCGCCCGCCTTCTCCAGCGAATCGAGCGCGCGCAGCACACGGCGCTGCGTATTCACGCTGTCACGCACCTGCGCCGGCGACAGCGCGATCCGCGCCGGAGCCGGGCGCTGGGCGCGCATATCCCACACCACGTTATGCAGGCCAGCCTGACCCGGGCCAGTGAGTGAACGGATCGTATCGCCGCTCGCGTCCTGCACGATCATGCGCACCTGGCCGCCGGCGCTCTCCGACAGCCGGTACCACATCGACGCGCCATACGTCGGACTCGGGCCCTGAAACACGCCCTGCCCCACGTTGCCGCCGTTGATCGTCTGCTCGCCCCACTGGAACGCCGTGCGGGGCTCGAACAGCGTGGCCTTGGCCGCGAGCACGGCCGGCGTCATCTGCTGCAACGGCGTGATGTCGGCGATCCAGATCGAACGTCCGTGCGTACCGGCAATGAGCTCGCCGTCGCGCGGATGAATGAGCAGATCGTGCACCGGCGTGGTGCCGAGGCCGCTCATGAAGCGCTGCCACGACTGACCGCGATCGATCGACACGTACGCGCCGACATCGGTGCCCACGAACAGCAGATTCTGATTCTTCGTGTCTTCACGGATCACGTGCACGAAGTCCGTCTGACCCTTGGGCAGGTTGTTCACGATGGAGGTGAACGTGCGGCCGAAGTTCGTCGTCATGAACACGTACGGCGTGTAGTCGTCGTTGCGATGATTGTCGAACGTGACGTAGAACGTGGCGCTGTCGAAGTGTGACGGCTCGATGCGCGATACGTAGCTGCCGGCCGGTACGCCGGTGAAGTTCTTCGTCACTTCGTCCCACTGCGCGCCGTCATTGCGCGTGAGCCACACACGGCCGTCGTCGGTGCCAGCGTACAGCAACCCCGGGCGGATCGACGATTCGTTCAGCGACACCACCGTCCCGAACGTTTCCGCACCCGTCACGTCGGGCGTGATGCCGCCGGTGGTCTTGAGCGCCACGAACAGCTTGGCCGAATCGGCGTACGAGAGTTCACCGGAGATGGGGAACATGTCGTCGCCGTACTTCACGCTCTTGAGCACGCGGTTGGCGCCGAAGTACAGCGTGGCCGGATTGTGCTTCGAGATGATGTACGGCGTGTTCCAGTTCCAGCGCAGCGCGTAGGCCACCGAGTCGGTACGCTGACGCGCCCGATAGGCCGCCATCTGCTTCTTCTGCGCGGCGGTGGCGGGCTTGGTGGTATCGGGCCACACGGCGTAGATGGAATCATTCCACTGCAGGTAGCCACCGTCGCGCCACGTGGGCTTGCGGAGGCCCGTGCGCTCACCGGTCGCGAAGTTGAGGCGACCCATGCTGCCGCCCTGCGACTCCGAGTACATGATGTCGGTGTTCGTCTGATCCTGCTGCGTCACGAAACCGTCGCCACCACCCACGTTGTGCCACATGGCGTTGGTGACCGGCCCCTGCTTGCGTCGGCTCGGGCCACACCACGAGCCGTTGTCCTGCAAGCCGCCGCACACGCGGTACGGCACGCCCATGTCGGCCGAGATGTTGTAGAACTGGCCGATCGCGATGGAGTTCGGGAAGTGCCAGTTACCGCCACGGTCGTTCGACACACCCACGCCACCGTCATTGCCGGTGATGATGCGCTGCGGATCGTTGGGGTCGATCCACATGGCGTGATGGTCCACGTGAATGCCTTCG
>CANGXK010000001.1 GCA_947457715.1 Gemmatimonadota bacterium | reverse complement strand
CCAGATCGTTCGGGATGAACTTCTCCCGCGCCATCATCCGCTCCACCACCGGATGGCGCCCCGCCACGATCTCCATGTCGAAGCCGTCGTTCAGCTCGGGACGCGCGTACTGTTCGCGCTCCGCCACTTCAGCGAACGCCGTGAGCACGTCGATCGTCGCCACCCGTCGTGCCACCTGCTGCCACCGGCGGATCGCCGCCCCCGCGTCACGCCGCAACGCTTCGAACAGTTCGCGCTCGCGTGTCTCGATGCGGTCGGCCGCGCTCAGCACCTTCTCCTCGTACTCCTTGAGCGCCGGCGTCACGTACCGTTCGGCGCCGGTCAGCGTTTGGCGCCGCTGATAATCGTCGGGCACCAGATGCTTGTTCGCGTTCGAGATCTCGAGGAAATACCCGAACACGCGGTTGTAACCCACCTTGAGCGAGTGGATGCCGGTGCGGGCGCGCTCCTGTGACTGGATCGTCGCGATCGCATCCTTGCCCCCGTCGCGCAGGGCGCGCAGCTCGTCCAGAGCGGCGTCCATCCCCGGCGCGATCGTGTCTTCCTCGCCGATCATCAGCGGCGGACGTTCCACCAGCATCGTGGTGAGCCGTTCGGCGCAGTCACGGCCGTCATCCCAGTCGTCCAGCATCGCCGTGAGCAGGCCGCCGCTTGAATTCCCCTGCATCGCGTGCGCCAGCACGGCGCGCACGGCATGCGCCAGCTGCGGCAAGCGCGCCAGCGAATCACCAAGGGCGCGCAATTCACGAGGCGTTGCCCGGCCGGCCGCGGCCTTACTCGCCAGACGCTCCACATCACGCACGCCATCGAGGGCCTCGCGCACCCCGGCGCGCCCCACGGGATCGCGCACCAGCACCGTTACCGCGTCAAGACGCAACTCGATGGCGGCGCGGTCGAGCAACGGCGCCAGCAGCCATTGCCGCAGCATGCGCTGCCCCATCGGCGTGGTCGTGCGATCGAGCACCGACAGCAGGGTGCCCGCCAGCTCGCCGCCGCGCAGCGACTCCACCAGCTCGAGATTGCGACGCGTCATCTCGTCGAGCGGCATCACCCCACCGGGACGCTCCACCACCGGACGTGCGAGGTGCGGCAATCCGCCCGGCTGCAATTCGCGCAGGTAGCGCAACAGCGCACCCGCGGCGCCGATCGCACCGGCATCATCGCTGCCCAGTCCGAATCCTTCCAGCGATCGGACATCGAACTGCCGGGCGAGTTCATCGCCCGCCAACTGCGCGTCGAATTCCCACCCTTCGCGCTCGGTCACCAACACGTTGTCCACGGCTGTCATCGCCGCCGCCAGCTCAGAATGCGACGCACCGCGCACCACCAGCAGTTCGCGCGGCGCCAGCCGCGCCAGCACGGCCGGCGCGTCCATCGGCGTCACCAGAAAGAGACGCCACTCGCCCGTGGACAGGTCGGCGGCCGCGATGCCGATCTGATCGCGCGCGCCATCACGCGCCGTGTCGCGGCCCGTCGCGATCGCGCACACGTAGTTCGCCCGCGCGCCATCGAGCAGATCGTCGGCGAACACCGCGCCCGGGGTGATCGTCTCCACCACCTCGCGCTTCACGATCCCCTTCGCGAGCTTCGGATCTTCGACCTGCTCGCAGATCGCGACGCGGAATCCCTGGCCGACCAAGCGGCGCAGATACTCCGCCGCCGCTTTCACCGGAATGCCGGCCAGCGGCACCTCCGCCGCGCCGCCATTGTTGCGCGACGTGAGCGTGAGCCCGATCGCCCGCGACGCCGTTTCGGCGTCGTCGTAGAACATTTCGTAGAAGTCGCCCATCCGGAAGAACAGAATCGCATCCTGATGCCGCGACTTGATCTCCCGATACTGCTGCATCAGCGGGGTCGCGACACCACTCACGGCGCGCGCTCCACCACGAATCCGTCCTGCCCCGATTTCTTCAGCCGGTTCAACGCCTTCGCAGCCTCGGCGCGCGTCGCGTAGTAACCCACCCGCACGCGGTACGGCTTCTGCTCGCCGTCGATGCGCGCGTCGAGACCACGCTTCGACAACCGGCGCACGGCGGTGGCGGCTTCGGCCTGCGTATCATAGGCCGCCAGTTGCACCGAGTAGCGTCCTGCCGACGACGGCACCGGCGACGGCACCGGCGACGGCACCGGCGACGGCACCGGCGACGGCGGCACCAGCACCGCACCAATGCACCGGCGCTGCAGTTCGACCGACTGCAACTGCAGTTCTCCGTCGGGAATCGCGACGCCGCGCAGTGAATCGAGCATCGTGCAGCCACCGGCCGTATTGCGCTCGTCGAAATGGCTGCGGGTGATCCAGAGCAGCGCCTTCGTGCGATAGGCACCGCCGGGGAAATCGCGCAGCAGTCGCGTGAAATACACGCGCGCATCGGCCGGATGTCCACGCAGCATATCGAGCTCGCCCAGGCGCACCAGCGCATCAGGCACGCGCGGCGACAGCGGCACGTCGATGATCAGGCGCTTCCAATCTCGCTCGGCTTCCCCGATGCGTTCGGCCAACACCGCACGCCAGTAGAGCGCCTCGCCCAGATCCGACGTGCCCGCCGGCACCGCGTTGACCAGGGAGTCCAGCAGCGTGCGCGCACCGGCGCCGTCACCGCCGTCCACCATGGCCCGCGCGCGCGCGGTGGCCTGCTCGACAGCCGGCATCACTTGGGCCGACGCGACGGTCGCCAAGAAGAGCATCGACGCGCCACCCAGCGCGGTCGTCGTACGGACCCACGTGCGCAGGCGTCGCATCAGGCCGCCTTCCGGCGACGGGTCGCACAGAGGCCGAGCACGAGGGACATCAGAATCTGCTCCGCATTCGAGACCGTCGTGTCCTTGAGCGCCATATCCGCCTCCAACAACAAGACCAGCGCCTTCTCACATGAGGAGGCGCTCCACTGCTCCGTCACCTTCGTCCAGGCCGATGCCGCCTCGCCCCACGGCCGACCGGGATACCCGCCGGTCTCCTTCAGGAACGCGAAAAACTCCTGCGGCAGGCGGTTGGTGGGAATGCCCGCATCACGTCGCGCGCGACCGAAGGCCAGCGCAAACGCCTGCGTGCTCAGCATCATCACCACCTGCACTGCCGTCACTTTCGGCTGACCGAGCACGTGCGCGACCAGCGTCACGGCGGCGGCGGCATCCTGTCTGGCCACCGCATCGAGCAGATCTGTCACCGTTTCACCGCGTCGGATGCCCACGACCGCCGACACCGCGTCCATGTCGATCGTCGCGCGCGCGTCGCTCTCAGCCGCCGGAGCATGCTGCGCCCCGAGGGCAAAGCTCGCGCACTTGTCGAGTTCGGAAGCGAGATGATGCAGATCGTTGCCCACCGCCTGCTGGAGGAGCTGCGCTGCCTCCTCGGCGATATGCACATGCAGCACCGTGGTCGCATGATGCGCAATCCAGCGCCGGACGCGCTCAGGCGTGAGTGGCGCGAACTCGAGCGCCTCGGACGCCGCCGCGATCGCCGCGTCGACTTTTGTACCGGCGGGACTCAGCAGCAGCAACAGCGTGTCGTTCGCTGGACGCTTGAGATATTTGTCGAGCTGCTGACGCGCTGCCTTCTTGAGCGTAGTCACATCGCGCAGGACGACCGCACGGCGTTCCGCCAGCATCGGTGGCGTCGCGAGCAGACTGCTCACCGCTTCGGCATCGAGGTCGCTGGCACGGCGGATTTCGCAGTTGAAGTCACGCGTGCTCGGGTCGATCGCGGCGTCGAGGAGATCACGCACCGCGCCGTCTTTGAGATAGTCATCGTCGCCGTGGAGGTAGTACACGGGCGCGAAGCTCCGCGACTGGATCGCGGCCTGCACGACGCGGAGGGGCGACGATTCCTTGGCCATCCCAGCAAGATAAGGGACTGCCGCCGAACCGGAGGGACTCCGATCGGCGGAGACTCCGGTCAGCGCCGATCGGAGAAGGTCGTCAGGGTGAAGTCGGTACTCACGAAGTGCGTCGGGGCGTCTTCGATCAGCATGGCCGCCGGCCACACCGGATTGCCGGTCGCCATAGCCTGCATCAACTCGGGCGTGATGTACGACATGGGTGTCGGCATCGCCGGCTGTGAGGCGATCACGGGCTGCATGGACAGTTCGGGAGCCGATGCATCGGTCCAGCCCTGCCAGGCGAACGCACCGAGCATCGCACTGGCCGCCACGGCGAGCACTACGCGGGCCTGGCGAGCGCCAATCGATCGGGGCGCCTCGAGCAGCTCGGTGCGGACCGTCAGCGCGCGGCGCTCGTCGCGGCATTCATCCCGGCACACGGCCAGACGGGCCCGAAGACGCGCCTGAAAGTCCGCGCTCGGCTCCAGTGTGGGAATACTGCGTGCCACCATCAGTGAACGACGCACCAGCGTGTCATGGGCGGCGCATCCGTCGCAGATCATCACGTGATGCTGCGCGCCGGACATCTCGTCGCCCGGCATCGTGTCATCGAGGTAGGCCAGGTGCTGCTTTCGAAAGCTCTTGCAGTCCATCGGTACGCGGTTGATCCGTGTAGAAGGCATCGCCGAAGCGGCAGCCGCCGGTGTGACGATCGCACGGCAGGATACCCGTGGCCGCGAGTGCGGTTCCGCGCTCCGGAACCACCGCGTAACCACTGTGGAAACGTACACCCCCCGCCAAGGAAATCCCGGGCAGGGGGGTGCACCGCACTTCCTGGACTAGCGGACCAGCGGCGCGATAATGTCGGCGAACGCCGTGCGCGCGCGGTTGAGACGCGACTTCACGGTTCCGAGGTTCACGCCGGTGATTTCGGCGATTTCTTCGTACGACTTGCCTTCGAGCTCGCGCAGCACGAACACCTCGCGGTGATGCGCCGGCAGCTGACCGACCGACTGCTCCACCATCTCCCTCAGGTGACGCTTCCGAAACAGGTCGTCGGGGCGCGTATGCACGTCCTCGAACTGAAGGGGCCGGTCCTCGTCCTCGAACTTGGCTTTGATGGTCTGGAACAGCACCAGCGGATTGCGCGAGCGGTTCCGCAGTTCGTTCTTGGCCAGGTTCGACGCGATCGTGTAGATCCACGTGGAGAACTTCTTCGAGCGGTCGAAGCGGCCGATGTGGCGGTACACGCGGATGAACACTTCCTGCACCAGGTCTTCAGCGCGGTCGCGGTCACCGATTGTGCGGTAAACGAAGTTCAGCAGCCGACCTTGGTACCGGTCGACGAGCTCTTCGAAGGCGCGTTCCTCGCCTCCGAGGAACGCCGACACCACATCTCCATCCTCGAGGCTGCGCAGATGCTCGCGCACCGGCACCGCGGGGGTGTGCTGTGAAGTCAGTTTCGTGCGAGCCAGTTCGGCCATGGATCGAGTCCTCCGCCTGCGGTGACGAGAGCCCGAAGACTCACGGTGCTTCGACCAGATGGCCGGACTATCCGGCAGACCATGTCGTCACACACCGTGGACTTAGTGCATAGGGCGTGCCGGAAGGAACTTTATGGAACCTCCCAATGCAAATCATTGTGGGGCAATGACTTATACTGCAACACCCTCACGTCACGATGTCGCCGGACTCCGTTTCCTCGTTCAGAATGTCTCCAAAAAAGGACAGCAAAAGAGGACAGATCCTATCAGTTGAGACGAAAGCCAGCGGTGTACAGCAGAGCGAGCGCCGTCTTGGCATCCTGAATTTCGCCCTGCTCGATCATGGACAGCGCCCGCGACAGCTTGGTTGGCGCCAACTCCATGAACTCGTCCGCTTCCCGCTGCCACTCGCCTGCCTCGAGCCCCGTTGCCATAAAGAGATGGATCTTCTCGTCGGTGAAGCCGGGGGTCGTGAACATCGTGAACAGATGTTCGACACGCGAAGCGGTGTATCCGGTTTCCTCCTTCAGCTCACGATGTGCGCATGCGAGCGGTTCCTCCCCCGCATCGAGGCGGCCGGCCGGGATCTCGTACAGGTATCCCTCGGCCGCATAGCGATACTGACGGATTAGTAGCACCTCGGGATCATGGTCGAGGTCACCAAGCAGCGGCACCACTGCGCTCGCCCCGGGATGACGCACCATCTCCAACTGGCCGGTCGATCCGTCGGGAAAGCGCACGGTGTCGATGTCGATCGAGATCACCTTCCCGGTGTAGCCGCGGGTCCCGATGATCTTGCCCGGTCCCTGCCGTTCGATCGCCATCAGCGCACCGCCTTCTTCGCCGCCTTCTTCACGGCCTTCTTCGCGCCTTTCCGGGGCTTCTTCGGCAGCGGCACATCGTCGCCCGCCAGCCACTTCTTGATCGTCGGGCGCAGGTACACCGGAATACGCAGAATCGTCCCGCGGCATTTCTTCGCGCCACACCGGCACGCGTAATAGCGCACGTCTTCCGGCTCGTACTCGTCCTGCCACTCGAACCGGTAGTCGTACACCAGCTCCGTCTCCGGCTTGATCGGCTTGATCGCCTTGATCCAGATGTGGCCGTCTTCGATCACCGTCTCGCAGTTCGGATCGCACGAGTGATTGATGAAGCGCGCGTCGTTCCCGCCGAATCGCGCGTCGAGCACCGTGTCATCGTCGAGCACGAACAGGAACGTATGATGACGTCCTTCACTGTCGTCATACCGACGGTCGGCCTCTTCGTGCGTGATCGGCTGCCCCCAGTACTCATCGATCTTCTTGCCCTTGCGAATCGGCAGGATCGCGAACGCGCCACGCCCCTGGATCTTGGAGCGACGCACTTCGTAGTACGGCGACTTGGGCGGCTTCACGCGCTTGGCGGCCTTCGCCACGGCGGGCTTCGCCGCCACGGATTTCTTGACGGATTTCTTCGCGGACTTCTTGACGGACTTCTTCGCTGGCGACACGTCGATTCAGGAGGCTGAGGAGGAAGACACAGGCGCGGCAGCAACATCGTCCGCTGCCGGGTCGTACACGGTAACCGGACCAAGCGACAGCGCTTCAACGGTCGGTCGGATCGCCGTCGCATCACCCACCACGATGACTTGCAGTCGACTCGGATCGAGGTGCGTTTGCGCCACGCGCAGCACATCCTGCGCCGTGACCGCTTTCACGCGGTCACGATACGTGTCGAAATAGTTCGTCGGCAGTCGGAAGATCTCCACGTTCGCCAATCCACCCGCCACCTCGGCCGTGGTCTCGAAGCGAATCGGGAAGACCCCGACCAGATAACTCGTGGCCAACGACAGTTCCGCGTCGCTGACCGGCGCTTCGCGAATCCGCGCGAACTCGAGCGCAATCTCGCGCAGTGCGTCCGCCGTTACCGCCGTCTCCACCGCCGTCGATATTTCGAACGGGCTGGCGGCGCGACGCCAATCAAACGCCGAATGCGCGCCGTACGTGTACGCGTGCACTTCGCGCAGATTCAAATTGAGCCGCGACGAGAAGAGCCCACCCAGAATCGCGTTCATCACCACGACCGGGAAGTAATCCTCGTGCAGGCGCGGAATGGCGACGTGCCCCACGCGCACCTCCGACTGTGGCGCGTCCGGCTTGTGCACCAGATGCACGCGCGGCTCGGGGAACCGCTGCGTATCCAATGGCTCCGTCACCGGCGGTGCCTTGCCGGCCCAGTCACCGAAATGCGTGCTCGCCAGCCTCACCGCGTGCTCGATATCGATGTCACCGACCATCATCAGCGCGGTCGCATCGGGACGATAGAACTCGTCGTGATACGCCTGCACGTGTGCACGCGTGATGCGCATAATGCTCTGTTCGTCGCCACCGGCCAGCCGCGCGAACCGCGATTCTGGCTGGTACAACAGACGCGAGAAGAACACGTCGGACAAGCCGCGCGGCTCAGCGCGCAGCTGCGCCAGATCGGCCAGCCGCTCGCCGCGCATGCGCTCGAGTTCCGACTCGGGGAACGCCGGATACCGCAGCACTTCCGCCAGCACCGCCACGGCATCATCGATCCGCGATGACAACGCCGTGAGCTGTACGATGGCCGAATCCCAGTCGGCGCCGGTGTCGAGCGTGGTGCCGAGCATCTCGAGACGCGAGGTGAGCTCGAGCGCGTTCATGTTCCGCGTGCCTTCGGCGAGCGCACGCGTAGTGAGCTGGGCGAGGCCTTCGTGGTCCCGCGGATCGCGCGTGGCGCCCGCCTCAATCACAGCCAGCGTGGTCACGACTGGATAGGCCGGCACACGCGCCACGATCACGCGCAGGCCGTTGGCCAGAATGCGCGTGGTAAAGTGCGGAAAGCGATAGTCGCCGGGCGCACCGGCGGCGGGACGCGGGGACGCGGCGGGTGTCGTCACGTCGGGCGTCATTGATGAAAGCGCGTGGGTCTCGGTCACGCCGTTGCCTCCGCCATCATGGCGTCGTCGGTCACGGGTGGCTCCTCGGCGGGCACGTAGATCAGCAGCGCGCGATTGTCCGGACCGAGCCGTTCACGCGCCAGCGCAGACACGGCAGCCGTCGTCGTCCCGGCATAGCGCGTGACCTGTTCGTTGATGAGACTCGCATCGCCAAAGTAGGTGGCGAAACGCGAGAGCTGATCGGCGCGTTCGGCTGCCGACTGCATGCTGGTCACGAAGCTCGTCTCGATCAGCGCGCGTGCCCGCGTGACTTCGACGTCGGTCACCCCGTGCTGGTGCATCGCGTCAAGCTCGGCCAGCACCGCCGCTTCGAGTTGCCCGGGCGTGACACCGGGGTGCGCCGTGGCGTCAACCACGAGCAGGTCACTGCCCTTGGCGAGATCGTACGTGAACGCACCGGCCTGCGAGGCGATCCGCTGCTTGCGGACCAACGATTGCTCCAGTCGGCATCCGGTGCGCAGACCGAGCACTGCCGCGGCAAGCGACGCCGCGTAATAGCCGTCGCTGCCGAACACCGGTGTGCGGCACGCCACAAAGAGGCGTGGCAGGGCCACGGCATCGGGGACCACCACCCGGAGGGTGTTTCCGAAGGTCGGTGGCAACGTCATGTCGCGCAGCGGCGGACGCGGGGCCCCACGGGGAATCGGCCCGTAGTACTCCTCGATCAGTCGCATCGTCTCGGCCCGATCGAAATCACCGGCCACCGTGAGCACCGCGTTGTCTGGGGTGTAATACGTCCGGAAGAAGTCCGCGACGTCGTCGAGCGACGCGTCGGTCAGATGCTCCATGGACCCGATCAACGAGTGATGGAACGGATGCTCCTCCGGGAAACAGAGCGCCGGCAAGCGCTCCCACCACGTGCCGTATGGCTGGTTGTCGACCGACCAGCGGCGTTCGTTCTTGACGACGTCGCGTTGCGTGTCGAGCTTCTGTTGCGTAAGGCCGGGCAGCATCCGACCCATCCGGTCCGCCTCGAGCCAGAGCGCCAATGCGACCTGATGCGACGGAACCGTTTCGTAGTAGTTGGTCCGATCGAGCCACGTGGACCCGTTGAGGGTCCCCCCGGCGCGCTGGACGAGTTCAAAATGTTCGTTGGCTTCGACGTTTGCCGACCCCTGAAACAGCATGTGCTCAAACAGGTGGGCGAAGCCCGTGCGATCGAGCCGCTCATTGGCCGAACCGACGTGATACCACAAATTGACCGCGACGATCGGCGCCGTGTGATCCTCGGAGAGTACCACATGCAGGCCGTTCGGGAGGTGATAGCTCTCGACTGGAATACGCATGGTTCAATATTGGGGGGCTGGTCACGAAACTCGGAACCCCATGCCCATGATCCCACTCGAATCCTGACCACGGGTGGGAACCGCCGACGTGGGGCAGGGTCCTCCTCTCTGCATCGCCGCCTCAACGTCGCGTTGCCGACCAGCGATCCGACCGTCACTTATGCGGTAGAGCGCTTCTCTCCATAATCCCGGCCATGACTCATTCCATCCGGTGCGCGGGGCTGCCGCGCCACCTCGCAACGCGTTCCACGGCGATGATCGCGCTGCACTTCGGTCTGCTGAGCGCGCTCGCCGCCTGCGGCAGTGATCCGCAGGTACCGAGTGCCGTCGTCGCAACGGCCAGCACCAGCCTGGCCGCCACCGTGGCCGCCTCGGTGTCATCCGTGCCGTCCGTGCGCATCCTCGATGCCAAGGGGAAAGGCATCAAAAACGTCATTGTACGCTGGCGGATCGCCAGTGGCGGCGGACGGGTCGTGAACGACTCCGTACGCACCACCGCTGGCGGTGAGGCGACATCAGGCGGCTGGACACTTGGCACGACGGCTGGGCAACAAACGCTGCAAGCCACCGCCGACGGCATCGCTCCCCTCACCTTCACCGCCACTGCCGCACCGGGCGTGCTCGCCAGACTCACCCCTGTCAGTGTCGGTGATCAGCAGGCCACCGTGAACACGCCGGTGGCGGCGCGGCCGGCCGTGCGCGCAGAGGATGTGTATGGCAACGCGGTGACCGGTGCCGCGGTGGTCTTCACCATTGTGCAGGGTAATGGCACCCTCAGCGGCGCGCAGCAGTCGAGCAATGAACTCGGCATCGCTGTGGTCGGCGGCTGGACCATCGGTACCGCCATCGGGCAGCAGATCACGACGGCGACCGCCATCGGCGCGCAGCCGGCGATCTTCAGCGTCAATGCGCTGGCCGGACCAGCCAGTGATCTCGTGAAGTTCGTCGGGGACAATCAGGCCGGCGTCGCCAACCGCAACATCGGCACGCCACCCGGGGTGCGCGTCGTCGACGCATACGGCAATCCGGTGGGCAACGTGCCGGTCACGTTCACTCCCGGTGTGAACTCAGGGGCAGTGACCGGCAGCACCGTGTTATCCGATCCGGCCAACGGCACGGCGTTCGTGGGCAGCTGGCGCCTGGGCGGTGCGGGTACGCAGACGTTGATCGCCACCAGTTCAGCGATCGTCAACAAATCGGCGACCTTTACCAGCACGGTCACGCTCTCGCAGTTCGACGTCGATGTCCGCTTCGTCGGCGACGCATCACTCGCCGTTCGCACGGCATTCGCCAACGCCGTCGCCAAGTGGCGTCAGGTCATCGTGGGCAGCATCGGCAGCGTCAATGTCAATATTCTGGCGGGTGATTGTGAAAGTTGGACGCCGGCCCTCATTGGCGTTGTGCAGAACGCCGTGATCTTTGCCCGCATCGACTCCATCGACGGGCCGGGATCACCGGGCGAGGGCAATATCCTCGGGCAGGCCAGCCCCTGCTACGTGAATGCCAACGCGATTCCGTTTCTCGGCTTCATGGAGTTCGACAAGTACGACGTCGATCTGCTCGTGGCTCAGGGGCAGTTCGAGAAGGTCGTGCTGCATGAAATCGGACATGTGCTGGGCATCGGCACCATCTGGAATTTCCAGCGCGCCCTGCTCAACACCGCCACCACCGGCGATCCGTACTACGTCGGCGTTGGCGCACGGACACAGTTCGCCACGCTCAATTCCGTGACCTACTCCGGCAATCCGGTGCCGGTGGAAAACACGGGTGGCAGTGGCACCGTGAACTCCCATTGGCGCACCTCGGTGATGCAACGTGAACTCATGCAGGGCTTTGCCGTCGGTGGAGTGCAGCCATTGAGCCGCATCACCGTCGGCTCACTCCAGGACCTCGGCTACACCGTCAATCTGGCGGCCGCCGACGCCTTTTCGCTCACGGCGGCACTGCGCAGCGGCTTCGGCTTCGATCAGAGCTCTGGAATCCCCTATCGCGACCTCGTCCCCGACGTGGAGATCAAGCAGCGTCGGGCGGATGGCAGCATCAGGCGGATGCCGCGACAGAAGCGCTGACGAGCTGTTCGAACGCCCGTGTTTCGCGGATACGCGGGCGTTGTGATCCTCACTACAACGCCCGTTCCGAGGATGCTCGAGCATGTCGTCCTGCACGAGATAGGGCACATCCTCGGCATCGGCACGCTTTGGAATTGCCAGCGGCAGCGGCTCGGCGGCGCGGGCGGCGACGATCCCTACTTCAACGGTATGGAGGCGCACACGCAGCTCACCAGCACTATCGGCTTCCGCTACACTGGGCCTAGTGTGCCAGTCGAGAACTCCGGACCGACGGGAACTCGCGACGCACATTGGCGCCGATCGGTCTTTGCGAACGAACTGATGCAGGGCTACGTGCTGCCCAGCATCATGCTTTTGAGTCGCATCACCATCGTGTCGTTGACCGACTTGGGTTACATCACGACCATGTTCGGTACCGACCGCTACACATTTCTCACGGTCATGCGGTCGATGGTCCCTGGCGCAAGCGACGGCGCAGCCATGTCATTCGGTGACAACATTGCGGCGGCACCACTGTACGAGGTTGCACGAAACGGGTCGCGGCATCTGGTGCGATCGGCGCTGAAATAGCCGAACCGCAACGTCACCTCGGCTGTGGCGTATTCACGGAGCCACCGGTGAGCGCCAACCAACACTTGAGTGCCACATCCGTGGGCAGCGCGATCGACTCGCGCAGCATGTATTCGATCGCCACCGCACGATTCGCGGAAATCGGACTCGTGCGCGTGGGCGATGGCAGCGGACGAAGGCCGTGCAACCGCGCCAGCACATCGAGTCGGAGCATGTGAAACGGATCGCTCACCAGCAACACACTGGGCCGACGCGGCATGGTGTCGCGTACCGCCGCCGGAAGCGAGTCACGCCAGGCTTCGAGCAACGCCGCTGCGCCTTCCATAGATGCCAGCGAGGTGCGGCCGGCCGCCTCCAGCAGGATCACCTGCGTGGGGACCCCGCGCCGCACCAGATACCGTCGGCCCGCAGCCGCTTCGCTGATCAAGTCGCCCGGTTGCCGACCGCCGGTGAGCACCACACGGTCGGCTCGGTTGCTCTTCCAGAGCCCCAATGCGTGATCGAGCCGAGCCCGTAGCACCGGCGAGGGGCGTCCACCGTATTGCGCAGCACCGAGCACCACGATCGCGTCGGCATGCCCGTGCGCGGCGCGACGCGACCACCCGAAGATGACCGCCACGCACAACAGCCATCCCATCAGCACGGCGCCGAGGAGACGGGGAATGAGCCGGGGACGATCCCGTCGACGGGCAACACGTTTCATACTGCCAAACTACTGCATGCGCGCCCGAGGCGAAGGCGTGCGCACGAAGTGCCCAGACAGTGACTACAGTTGCACGACGGTACCGGGCGCCGGCACGTCGACGGTAAAATGGTCCGCGCGCAACTGTTGGGCAAAGGCGGTCTGCGCCGGCGTTTCGCCGTGCACCAAGTACACGTGGGGATGATCCCGCCCCTCGACGGCACCGCCATCACGTACCGCGTTGAGCCAGGCGTGCAATTCGGTACGGTCTGCATGCGCGCTGTAGCCATTCAGCACTTCCACTTGCGCCGCAAGTTCGACCTCGTCGCCGAAGATCTTGATCACCCGCCGTTGCTCGAGGATACGGCGCCCCAGCGTGTGTTCCGCCATGAAGCCTACGATCAGGACGGTGTTGCGCGCGTCACTGGCCCCGTTGCGCAAATGGTGCAGAATGCGCCCTGATTCTACCATTCCCGACGCCGCGATGATGACCATCGGACCGCGCATCGCGTTCAGCGCCTTCGATTCGTTCACGTCGCGCGTAAACTTCACCAGCGGAAAGTCGAACAGATCGGTGGTGTGTCGGACCAGATCTTCGCTGTGGTCAAACACCTCCGGATGCATCGCGAATACCGACGTCGCATCGGTCGCCAGCGGTGAGTCGATGAAGATCGGGATCGACGGAATCTTACCGGCGCGATGCAGCTGGTGCAGATCGTACACCAGCTCCTGGGTGCGCCCCACCGCAAACGCCGGAATCAGCACGCGACCACCACGGGCCGCCGTTTCGCGCACCACGCGCCCCAGCTCTTCGCGCGCACCTTCCACCGATTCATGATCGCGGTTGCCGTAGGTGCTTTCGCACAGAATCACATGCGCGCCACCGGTCGGCGGCTCTGGATTGCGGATGATCGGCAGGTCATGGCGTCCGATGTCGCCAGAAAAAATCAGGCGACGGAACTCGTCACCCTCGCGCAACTCCAGTACCACCGAGGCGCTGCCGAGAATGTGTCCCGCTTCCGTGTACATGGCGCGGACGCCGTCGGTGACCTCGAACCACTTGTGATACGGCATCCCGATCATCTGCTCGAGCGTGCGTGTCGCATCTTCCACCCGATACAACGGCTCGGCGTGCGGGCGTCCATGTCGCTCCAGAAAGTCGGCGTCCTTTTCCTGGATATGCGCCGAGTCGGCCAGCATGAGCGCGCACAGGTCTCGGGTGGCCGACGTGGCCCAGATGGTGTTCTTGTAGCCGTTGGCGGTCAGGAACGGCAGCCGGCCCGCGTGGTCGATGTGCGCGTGCGAGAGCACCACGGCATCGATATCGTCGACCGGCAGCGGGAGCCTGGCATTTTTCTCACGACTCTCGCTGCGCTTGCCCTGAAACAACCCGCAATCGAGCAGCACGGTGCGCTTGCCGACGCGCAGGATATGGCACGAGCCCGTGACTTCCTGGGCGGCACCGGAGAATTCGATGTGCATTGTCACCTGTTCCTGAGGTTTGAACGTCGATCCGGCGGAAACTTGCCACATAGACACGGCTTCCGCTGGCCGGCCGAACTCATCCGAAACAGTCGGCCCCGTCAGCTCAGGTTTCGCCCAGACGCAGCCAACGCCGTACGGTCGGTGGTTCAAACCGTTGCAGCTTGGTCAGCATTGACGAGGCATCCTCGCTCACCACGAGCCAGTCGCGAGCATTGCCGCGAAAGAACCCCTCGGCTTCGACATGATCGAACAAGGTGAGGAGCGGTGCCCAGAAGCCCGACACATCGAACAGTCCGATCGGCTTGCGATGCACACCCAGCTGCGCCCAGGTCCACGTTTCAAAGAACTCTTCGAGCGTACCCACTCCACCGGGTAATGTGATGAACGCATCGGCGAGCTCGGCAATCATGGCCTTCCGCTCGTGCATCGAGTCCACCACGTGAAGCGCCGTCAGCCCATGATGCGCGACTTCACGCAGCACGAGACCGTGCGGCATCACACCGATCACTTCGCCGCCAGCGGCCAGCGCCGCATCGGCCAGCGCACCCATCAGCCCCACCCGTCCGCCGCCGTATACCACGCCGATGCCGCGCTGCGCCATCAGCGTACCAAGCGCCCGAGCGCAGGCGAGGTATTCCGGCCGCGCTCCATCGTTCGAAGCGCAATACACGGCCACCCGGTGCAGAACTGACGGCGCCGACGCGGACTCGGGATCCGAGCCGGAGGATAGGTCTGTGGTTACGGTGCTCATCGCGTAAAAGCTAACGTGCTTGGAACGCGACTCGCGAACGTGGCTCGCGAACGCGGGCGGCCGCCAGCGCCGCTCCAAGGCAGGCGATCATGGCGCGGACACTCTACTACCGGGAGCACACGGAGAATGACTACCTTCGTGCGTATGCTCAACTCGCCGCGCACGTTCCCCACGCTCAGCATCGTGGACCATCCGTTGGTCCAGCACAAGATCACGCTGCTTCGCGACCGCGCGACGCCGACCAAGCTGTTTAAGGAACTCGTCGACGAGATCTCGATGCTGATGGGCTATGAAGCCACGCGCGATCTGGCGTTGGAACCGATGCCCGTCGACACACCACTCGAGCAGACGTCGGGATGGGCGGTGCGTGGAAAAAAGCTCACGCTCGTCCCTATTCTTCGGGCAGGACTCGGGATGGTCGAAGGCGTTCTGCGCTTGATACCGTCAGCGCGCGTGGGACACATCGGTCTATATCGCGATCACGATACGCTCGAACCGGTGGACTACTACTTCAAGGTGCCGGGCGATGTGAGCGAGCGCGATTTCCTGCTACTCGACCCGATGCTTGCGACCGGCGGCAGCGCGGCGGCGGCCGTCACGTCCTTGAAGCGCGCGGGAGCCACCCGCATCCGCTTTCTCTGTCTGGTGGCCGCACCAGAGGGCGTGGACCGACTTGCCCGCGAACATCCCGATGTGCCGATCCTCACCGCCGCGCTTGACCGCGAACTCAACGCGCTTGGCTACATCCTCCCCGGACTCGGCGACGCCGGCGACCGGTTGTTCGGCACGAGGTAGCTGTTCCGCACCCCTGACGCCTTCAAACGTCAGGGAAGGCTCAGCATATCGGCACCTCGTGACTCAGAGTTGAACGTCGGCCCCAGAATCGCGCATGGTGAGCTTGTACCGCCCTGAAATCACGGCTAACTTCTCGCGGCTTGCTCGGCGATTAGTGCTCGTAGCTCTCGATCGCGTCGGTCTCCCGTTCCCGGGTCGTTGATGTTGATCAATCTGATACCGGATTTTCTCGCCGTACTCGAAGCCGATGATCGGGTGTCGGCCTATCTCGCTTATTTCGAGCGTCACAAGGTCCTGCTCACGGCGTACTGGGACAACTATGTCCTCGAGCCGTCGGGCCCGCACTTTGAGGAGGTCGTGCACTCCACGGTCAACGCGAATCGCGACGACTTGCGCACGCTCCTCGCGCGCACCGATGTGGTCGCGCTGGCGCGTCTGGCCGAGGAGAGGGTCCGCACCCTGCTCGACATCGACGTCCCCTACGACGTGGTGCTCATGGTGGGCGTCGGCGCCGCCAACGCCGGTGAATTGGTCGTCAATGGCCGCGGCGTGGCGTTCGTGTGTCTCGAGCACTTCACCGGTGTCGCCAACCCGGACACACAGGGCCTTGGGCTCGACCCCGAGCTGATCCCGCTCTGGCTCGCGCACGAACTCACGCATGTCGTGCGCTACACGTCGCCATCCAGCCGCAGCGACATGCGAGGCTTCGTGGAGGATGCCGGTGGCTATTACTCGTACTGGGAAACGGGACGACAGGCGTCGTTACGTGAGCTGCTGGTGAACGAGGGACTGGCCGTGCATGTCTCGCGCGCCGTAAGCCCGGGACACGCCGCTTGGGAGTACTTCGGCTTCGCCCGCAAGCAGTACGCCCGCGCGCGTGAGGTAGAGCCCGTGCTTTCCCGTGCCCTCGTCACCGACGGCGACCGCACAGCATTGGGCCTGCGATTGCGATACCTCTCCGGCGGTATGAGCGACGAAGCACGCACAGTGGAGCGCACAGTACTTCCCGAGCGCTCCGGCTACTTCCTTGGCGCGCGCATGGTCGAAGCAGCCATCGCCGCCCGCGGCTACGCCTGGGCCACGCGCGCCAGCGTACACGAGTTGGCCTCCGTGAACGAACCGGTGATGGAGCGGCCGAGGCTCACGATCGTCGGCTGATGCTGGATCAGACCGTTTGCGAACAGCAACGGCAACAGCAACTGCCAGAACACGGAGACCACAGATTTTCACGGAAACAACACAGATAAGCAAACAGCGCGTTTCGCTTATCTGTGTTGTTTCCGTCTATCGGTGTAATCCGTGTTCTGGTTGTTGCAGTAGCTGTTGCAGTGTCGGATCCTATTTCCCGATGCAAAAGTCGCGGAACACGCGGTCGAGCACGTCCTCGGTATCCACGATACCGATGAGATCGGAGAGGGCCTCGCGGGCCGCGTAGAGATGCACAGCAGCCACCGGCGCCGGCAACGCACCACTTTCCCACGCGAGCAGAAACTCGCTCAGTTCCTCGTGCGCCGCCGCCAGGCCGGCGCGATGCCGTTCGCGGGTCACGAGCACGTCATCACCAGCGGGCAACGTCACTGAACTGGCCATCGCGGCTCGATCAATGGATTCGAGCAACTCCCGGAGCCCCTGCCCCGTCTCGGCGCTCACACGATGCACCTGCTCGTCGGATGCCGACCCGTCGAGGTCCGCTTTCGTGTGCACGGGAATCATTACGCCCGCGGTGCGCGAAGCAATGACCGCCTGCGTGGCGTCAATGTCTGCCATGCTCGCGCCGCACGCCAGCACCACCTGGGCCTGCCCTAGGTATCGGGTGCTGACTTCGATGCCAAGTCGCTCGATTTCATCGTCGGTGGCACGGAGGCCGGCCGTGTCCACAAAGCGCAGCGGCAATGGCGCGCGATCGAGCACGGCTTCGATGGCGTCACGGGTGGTACCGGCGATCGGCGTCACCAGCGCGCGCGACTCTCCCAGCAGCGCGTTGAACAGCGACGACTTGCCGGCGTTGGGGGGTCCGGCAATCACGACCAGCATGCCATCGCGCAGCACGGTCGCCTGCGGGGCGGTGTGCATCAGCGCGCGTAGCGCGTCGCGCAGCGACTCGGCCGCATTTTTTATACGGGCCGGAGCGATCGGGCCGTCGTCTTCCTCGGGGAAGTCGATGTCGTAGGCGATCAGCGCTTCGAGATGAATCACTTCGTCACGCAACGCGAGTAACCGCCGGGAAAGTCCGCCGTCGAGCTGTGACAGCGCCTGCCGCTGCATGGCGGTGGTACGCGCATCGATCAAATCGGCGACCGCTTCGGCCTGTACCAGGTCCAGGCGGCCATTCAGCACGGCACGCCGCGTGAATTCACCCGGCGAGGCCGGCCGTGCGCCGGACGCCACGCAGGCCGCTAGGACGAGTGCTGGCACCACGTGGCCACCGTGCGTGGAAATCTCCACCACGTCTTCACCCGTGTACGAGCGCGGCGCCGCGAACCAGGTGATCAGCGCGTCGTCGAGCGGCGCGCCATCGGGATGCCGCAGTGCTACGCGGGTGGACCGGCGCGGCTGCAGATTGGATGCGCCAAGGGCGCGAGCGATATCCATCGCTCGCGCCCCTGACATCCGGATCACCGCAATCGCCCCGCGTCCAGCGGCCGTGGCACAGGCAACGATCGTATCGTCGCCACCAGGCATCTGGCGGGCCGTCACCACCTCGTTATCCCCGCACGATCGGCTGCACCTTGCTGCGCTCCTGCGAGATCAGCCACTGCTGCGGCAACGAGGCGAGGTTCTGCACGAAGTAATACAGGTTCAGTCCCGACGCCATGTTGAAGAAGATCACCATCATCATGACCGGCATGATGTACATCATCATCTTCTGCTGCTCGTTCGCCTTCATGCCGCGCATGCCGATCCACGAGAGACCCATCGCCGTGATCGCCACGAGAATCGGGATGACGTAGAAGGGATCCTTGAGCGAGATGTCGGGAAACCACAGGAACGACACACCGCGGAATTCGATCGTGTTCTGAAACACGAAGAAGAGCGCGAAGAACACCGGCAACGGAATGAGCATCGGCAGACAGCCGGACAGCGAGCTGAAAGGAGACATACCGTGCTCCTTGTACACGCGCATCATTTCCGCCTGCAGCTTGGTCGGGTCGCCCTTGTACTTGGTCTGGATCTCCTGAAGGTGGGGCTGAATCCGCTGCATCTGCATCGAACTGCGCATGGCGCGCTGGTTCAGCGGCCACAACACGATGCGGACGGCCACACCGAAGAGCACCAGAATCCAGCCGTACGACAGGCCGAGCGTCGCCTTCATCCACAGCAAGGCGCGGATGACCATCGTAGCGAACGGCTGTACGATCCCCTGCAGCCAGCCGCCGTACGGGTTCGACGTTTCGAACTCGCGTCCCATAGCCACCAGCCGCTTGAACTCCTGCGGACCGGCGTACACATCGAACGCCACCGCACCAGTCTTGAGCGAGGCCACGATCGTGGCCTCGCTGCGCGTCGCCGCCTTCGCGACGCGGGTACCTCCGGTGAAGTTCACCTCGGCGAAGCCCGGCTCACCCTTGGGCGCCAGCACGCCAAACAGGAAGTATTTGCTCTTGGCGACCGTCCACGTGACCGGACCGCTCTCGATCCGGCGCTCGCCCGGATCGAGCGACGCAAAGGTGACACCCTTCGCGTTCTGCTGGTCGGGCTTGTAGGCGTATGCAAGATGCGACTGATCTTCCGTGGTGTCGGCTTCGGACGAGCGGAAGCCGGGCGGCAGATCGATCAGCAGGAAGCTGTTCTCCGGCGCCCCCTGCACCACCGCCGAGACGTTCACCCGGTAGCTGTCGGGAAGGAACGAGTAGGAAATCGTGATCGCGCGGGCGCCGACCGTGGCGTCGTAGCGCACGACGGCGCGTCCGTTGTCTTCAGTGCGTGTGGTGCGGAACGTCTGCGCATTGAGCGCGACGGTGTCACCCGGCATGACGAGACGGAAGCTGAGCAGCCGGTCGCCCGTTTTCGCGAGTTCGACCGGGCCGCCCTTGGTGCGCCCCTTGTTCGAAAGTCCGACGTACTGCTGCATCTCGGCCCCGATCAGCGCAGCGCCGCGGTTCGTCGTGCGGAAAACGGCCGGCGTGGTGGTCACCACGGCGGTGTCGACCGGCATGACCACCGGCTGTGGCGCCGCGTTGAGCGAGTCGGGCAGGGCGCCCATGCCCGGCGCCGTGGCACCGGCCGCAGCGACTGCGGCCGCAGGATCGGCGACAGAAGGGGTGGTGCTGGCGACCGCAGCCGAATCGGCGCGGCGCAGTGAGTCTGTTACAGCCGTCTTGCTGCCAGGCGCCGGTACGGGCGACGGGAAGAGGATCGGCGTCAGAATCAGGACCGCCGCCATCAGGACGACGGCGAGGACGATGCGGCGTGGTTCCATGGTCTGTATAAGGGAGCGCTCAGGGCACCGGATCGAATCCGCCGGGCCGGAAGGGATGACAGCGCCCGATTCGGCGCAAAGCCATCCATCCTCCACGTGCCGCACCGTGACGCTCCAGCGCCTCGATCGCGTACGCAGAACACGAAGGATAATAGCGGCAGGCGCCCCCGAAGATGGGCGACAGGGTGAGCTGGTACCCACGCACTATCAAAAGGAACAGCTTTGCCATCATGACCGGATCACCGCGTGATACGACGGACGGCCTGCAACACTTCGTCGCGGAGTGCCTCGAAGTTTCTGCCATAGGCCACCGGTAGCACCCGAATGACAAGATCCATGGGCGCGAGTTCGGAAAGCACCCCGAGACGCACGATTTCGCGGAGCCGGCGTTTGAGCCGGTTCCGTTCGACCCCCGAGTGCTTGTACTTGGGGATCACGAAGCCCACTCGCGGAAACGCATGAAGGGAAGCCAGGGCGCGCACATCCATTGAGGCGGTGCGCGCTCGCTTCCCTTCGTGTCGAACCCGCTCGAGGTCGGCCCCGCGCGTCAGTCGCTGCGCGCGCGGGAACGACCGGGAATCAGGCGCCGGTATACTTCGACGGGATCTGGACGGTCAACACCTTGCGTCCCTTGCGGCGACGACGGGCGAGAACCTCACGGCCCCACTTCGTCTCCATACGCGCACGGAAGCCGTGCTTGCGGACTCGCTTGGTGTTGCGCGGATTGTATGTCGGCTTGCCCATAGTAATGCTCGAGGTAACGCGGTGTAGAACGCAGTGGTTCGATGAGAGTTGCCACAGCCCGCAGTTGATCACGGCACGTGGCAGCCTTAGAAAATACTCGTGGGACTGGCTTGAGGTCAACCCCGCCAAGTACTCCCGCGACAACGATTTGCCTTCGCCCGCCCAACAGCGCTGGAACTTGCTTGCGCTCACGAATGCGATGCTGGTGTCACGTCGCTGACGCGATTGACTTATCCACACCCGAGCGTAACCTTCGCCCCCCGCGCCTGTTTCGTCGCCGATTCTCGCCCAAGGCGGGGCCGCCCGAACCCCGACCTCCCGCCATGTCCCTGACGCCTGCCGAAATCTGGGATCGCCTGCGCCAACGCGCACGGCAGATCCTCCCGGAGCAGACGTACCGCACGTGGCTTGAGCCCACCGACGCCCTCGGCGTCGAAGGCGACACCCTCCTGATCGGTGCGCCAGATCAGTTTTCTGCCGACTGGAACGAGTCCAAACACGCCGATCTGCTGACCAGCTTCGCCGCCGTCGCGCTTGGCCATCCCATGAAGGTGCGCTTCAAGGTGGCTGAGGAGCGCATGGGTCGTGTGCAAATGGACATGTTCGTGCAGCCTCCGGCAGCCCCAGTTGTTGCGCCACTAACGGCGCACCAACAACGCTTGTCGGCGCCACTGAACCCCAGATACACGTTCGACCAGTTCGTCATCGGTAAGTCGAATGACGTCGCGGCCGCGGCCGCCCAAGCCGCAGCCCAAGCGCCAGGCAAGGTGTACAACCCGCTCTTCATCTATGGAGAGACCGGATTGGGCAAGACGCACCTCATGCAGGGCATCGCCCACGAACTGCTCAAGCGCACACCGACGCTGCGCCTCGCCTTCGTAGGGACCGAGCAGTTCACCAATGAGTTCGTGAACGCGATCCAGACCGGACAGATGGGCGATTTCCGTCGCCGCTTCCGCGAAATCGATCTGCTGCTGGTCGACGACGTCCAGTTCCTGAAGGGGAAGGAATCCACGCAGGAAGAATTCTTCCACACCTTCAACGCCATCTATGAGGCGGGACGGCAGATCGTCCTCACCTCAGATCGGCCCCCCAAGGAGATCCCGGGTCTCGAGTCCCGACTGGTCTCCCGCTTCGAGTGGGGGATGGTCGCCAATGTCGATTCCCCCGATCTCGAACACCGGATCGCGATCCTCCGCAAAAAGGCGAGCCTCGACCACCTCGAACTCACCATTCCCGACGAGGTCATCGAGTTCATCGCCCAGCATGTGAAGTCGTCGGTGCGCGAGCTCGAAGGTTCCATCATCAAGCTGTTGGCTTACGCCTCACTCAAACACCGCGAGATCTCCATCGAGCTCGCCCGCGAGGCGCTCCGCGACAAGCTCAAGAGCGCGACCGCGTCGGATTTTCCCGATATCCCGCCCACCACCATCACGGTGGCCACCATTCAGCAGGTGGTCTCCCGGGAATGGGGGGTCACCCCCGATGGCCTCCGCTCGAAAACCCGCACCAAGCAGCTCACCACCCCTCGACAGGTCGCCATGTATCTCTGCCGGGAGCTGCTGGCCCTCCAGCTGGTCGAAATCGGCAATGCCTTCGGTGGACGCGATCACTCCACGGTGATCCATTCGCTCGATCGGGTAGCCGAGGATATGGGCGGAGAACCCGGTTTTGCCGACCGGGTGCTCAAGGTTCGGGGCATGTTGGAAACTCTCCGATCCACTGGACAACTCGGGACCTGAGTCCCCAGTCCTCCACATGGCTCCACATTGTTCCGCCCGTTCGCGGGCCCCAATGTGCATCAATGCGGAGAAAAAGCACTCCTCGACATGGAATGCACATGATGCGGCATGGCGGAAGTGCTTTAGCGCATGTACTTTACAGCGTTTATTCACAAGCCCACACGCTCCGCTGCTACTACCAGTTTTATCTCTAAGACTTTTTTCAACAGCAGTCCTTCCACACAACGGGCATGCGCTTCACCATCTCGCGCGAGAAACTCCAAGAAGGACTCGCGGCGGTAACCGCCGCCGTACCGGCCAAGACCACCTTGCCGGTCCTGTCGAACCTGCTCGTCGAAACCACCGAGCGCGGAATTCGGTTTTCCGCGACCGACCTCGACATCGCCGTCAGCACGGAAGTCAGTGCCGATGTCGAAACGCCAGGCGCGATCACGATTCCCGCCAAGAAGCTCAGTGAGATTGCGCGCGAATTGCCGCCATCTCCCGTCAAGGTGTCGGCGAGCGGCGAACAGCGCGTCACCATCGAATGCGGACGATCCAAGTTCAAGCTGCTCGGACTGCCGCGCGATGAGTTTCCGACGTTCCCCACCGTGCGTTTCAATGAGTCCTGGCGCGTGAAGTCTGGTGAACTCCAGAAGCTTATTTCGCATGTCGCGTTTGCGGTGAGCACTGAGGAGTCACGACCCATTCTCAATGGCGTGCTGTGGGAGTTGCGCGAGGACCGAATGCGCATGGTAGCCACCAACGGACACCGCCTGTCCAAGATGGAACTGCCCGTGGAATCGAGCACCGCCCCGCCCGGTGATCTGATTGTACCGCCCAAGGCGCTCGAGCAGATCAAGCGTCTCTTCCCCGCCGAAGAGGAGCTCGAGATCGCGCGCGGTGAGAACCACCTCGGCTTCCGCTCGCCGTTCACGTCAGTGTTCACGCGACTGGTCGAAGGGCCGTATCCGAACTACGAGCAGGTCATTCCGAAGGACAACGATCGCTTTTGCCTGTGCGACAAGGCCGCTCTTACCAGCGCCCTCAAGCGCATGAGCGTGATCGCGTCCGACCAGACGCACCGCATCAAAATGTCGTTCAACACCGGCATGCTGAAGTTCAGCGTCACCACGCCGGATCTGGGTGAAGCATCGGACGAACTGCCGGTGAACTACAACGGTGACCAGCTCGATATCGGCTTCAACGCCACGTATCTGCTGGAGATCCTGCGCTACATGCCCACCGAGCAGGTGCGTCTCACGTTCAAGGCGCCCGAGCGGGCCGCCACGATCGAGCCAGAAGGATGGGACGATCCGGCCAAGTATCTCTGCCTCGTGATGCCGCTGCGCTTGATGGACTAAGCGTCACGCAGCAACAACGCTTCAGCGCAGTCGTTCCGCCCGGATCTCCAATCGTTGCAGCACTTGCTGTGACCGTGGCGCTCCGGGCGGAATGCGTTCCACCACCTGCATGGTGAGTGTACTCGTTCCCTGCAGCTTTTCCACGATGCCGGTCGCCGTCGCAATCTCGATGCGCTGAGACCCTGTGCCGGTGCCGACGAGTTCGAACGCACGGAAGGGCGTGCCACCTTTGCCTTCCAGCGTGGTGCTGATCTCGCGAGTCACCAGCAGTAATTCGCGCGACATCGTCGTCAACGTAGAGCGTGTGACCGTATAAACCGTGAGTGGTACGCCGTTACGGCACACCAACGTGACGGTGCTGTCGCGCCACCGATCCCCTTCGCCCACGCCGTCGGGGATGCGCACTAGTAGTTCGCGGGCCAGCTGCATCGCACTCACTTCGGGGCGATCGCATTCGTTGGCCAGCGGCGGACGCGTCACGATACGCAGGTTGGTGCTGTCGATAAGCGCATCGATCAGGAGCCGCGATGGCGCCACAGGCGCCGCCGCCATCGCAGCCACTTGGTTCGCACTTTCGGCGATGCTGCTGCGCACGGTGAACGAGTCGACCTGACCAGAACCGCGCAGCGCCCCGGTGGTGGTGCGATCGAACGACATCGACACCAGCGCTCGCGTATCGATGCGTTGTTCGTCCGACACGCCGGCCGGCATGGCAGCGCCGGTCACTTTGAGACGCGTCACTGCCGAGACCGTCCAGCGGCTTGGCGGTTGCACCCGTGGCAAGAACACTCGGGTGCCGCTGACTGCTGCGGGCGGTGTGGGCGCGACGACGGCAGGGGAGGGCGCAGGAGTTCTCGTGGGTGCCGTCGGTGCGCAAGCCAGTATCAGGCATGGGCCAACGAGGCACCACGCCGCCGCATAGGCAATCGATGTCATCTATTCGATACCACGTGCCACTCCACTGGGGTCCCGAGATCTCACGGAAAGTCGCCGGCCTATAAGCCGGGTTCTGTCAGTGCTGACATACGCGAGCGTACGCCAACACCGGACGGTCATTCCTCTCGGCGTGCAGTCACCCACACGCTCCAGCAGCCTACCCGCGGCTCGACGTCTTGCAACGTCCTTGCGAGACGGATCATCTCTCGCCGCTTATTTGGCCTTGCTCCGACTGGGGTTTACCGAGCCACCTCCGTTACCGAAGGCGCGGTGGGCTCTTACCCCACCCTTTCACCCTTACCGCACTGACGGTCGCCCGTGAGGGTTCCCGACGAGACGGCGGTTTGCTTTCTGTTGCACTGTCCGTCGCATGAAGCTCACGCCGCATGCGCCCAGGCGTTACCTGGCAGTCTACCCTGTGGAGCCCGGACTTTCCTCGGTGCCTAAGCTTGCGCCAAGACATCGCGACCATCCGGCCGGCGACCGATCCATGAGTACGGGGAATATAACCGGTTCCGGTACGCCGGCGCCTGTACGCCCGCGGTGTGATGCGGTTCCATTGCCGATGAGTACATCGCATCGCCACACAGTGACGGCACGATGACGACACAACGGTAGCCTAGAGCCGTGATCGGCCAGCTGCGGTCGCAGCTCGGGCCCCGCACACGGACCCCGGTAATTGAGGCGCGCGTATGACATCCCCGTCGAGATCGTCGTTGGCTCGTAGCACTGTCTACTCAATCAAGCCCGCAAAATCCGTTGTTGCGGCACCACCGGACGACGCCCCATCACGATCCATTCTGACTTTTCTGACGCCGGCAGAGCGGCAGCGCGTGGATGCGCTGGGGCAGGGGAGCTATACCACGGTGCATCGCGAAAGCTTCGATGATATGCTACGCGATTTGCGCACGCAGCCGGTGTCGGCGATTCTTGTGTCGGTGTCACGCTATCAGCAGCATCACGCCACGCAGGTGGCGCGTATGGTGCGGGAGTTTCCGCGCGTGCCGGCGGTGGCAGTCCTCACCGGCAACGAAGCGCGCACCACGCAAGCGTTGCTCGCGTTGGGGCAGCAGGGGGTGCAGACGCTGGTGGATGCGCGAGATCCCGCCGGATGGCGCGATCTACGGCACTTGGTGAATCGCGAAGGGTCTACCAGCATCGAGTCCGTCGCCATCCGCCGTATTCGCGCCGATCTCACCGGCGCCAACGACGATTGCCTGCGCTTCTTCGACGAACTCTTTCTTGCCCCGCGGTCACTCACCACCGTCCTGCAGATGGCACGACGGTTGGGCGTCGTGCCCACCACCTTCATGAGCCGGTTCTTCCGCGCCGGCATTCCGGCGCCCAAGAAATATCTCGCCACGGCACGACTGGTGCGCGCGGCGCGACTGCTGGAGAACCCGGGTTACAGCCTCACACAGGTCGCCTTTCTGCTCGAATATTCGTCACCGCAGAGTTTCTCGCGTCATGTCATGCATTCGCTGCAATGTGGCGCCGCGGAGTTCCGCAAAACGTATAGCGGTGAAGCGATGCTCGAGCACATGCGACAGCGTCTCATTCTTCCGTATCAGCAGCAACTTATTGCCTTTCTGCCAGTCGAGGTCACCCCATACTGGATTTCGCGCCCCGCACTGGTGCCGTTATCAGAGCCGGTATCGGAGCCGACACTTCCGGTAAGTGCTTCGGCGTAGCCGCCACCGCCCTCGCCTGTATGGCGAGAAAGCCGAGTGCCGGTCCACGATCAATCCAGTCGGCGTCGATCGATCAGGTGGCGGATCTGCTCTCGCCGCGCCCGTCGCCGAAGAACGCCGACCTACGCCGACGGAATCAGCGGCAGCAGATCAGTCGCGGTGACCAGACTGATCACCTTGAGCCCGGCCGCTTCGATCGCCTCGCGTCCGCCTTCCTCGCGATCCACCAGGGCCAGCACGCCCAAGACGTCGCCGCCGGCCGCACGAATCGCGTCGACTGCCTTGAGGGCCGAGCCGCCGGTGGTGATTACGTCTTCCACTACCACCACGTGGTCGCCAGGCTGGAACGGGCCTTCGATCAGCTTCCCGGTACCGTGCTGCTTGGCTTCCTTTCGGACGGTAAACGACCGAATCATGCCGCCGGTGCCGGCTTCCGCTTCGAACGCGGAGGCGTGGGCGATGGCGTACGAGATCGGGTCGGCGCCGAGCGTAAGGCCGCCCACGGAATCGACCGGCCAGCCACTGTGGCGGAGAGCGGCGAGGGCCTCACGGCCGATAAGCATTTGCCCTTCGGGGCTCATCGTGGTGAGGCGGCAGTCCACGTACAGCGTGGAACGGCGACCGGAGGCCAGCACGAAATCTCCCCGCTTGGCCGAACGTTCGGCGAGCAGGGTGGTCAGCCGCGTCGAAATAAGCCCTTCATTTTTCCAAAGAGTCCGCTCTTGTCCTCACCGTCCGCACTGGCGGGAGTGCCACCGACCGAGTGGTGGGTCGAGTTGCCGGTGCCAGGCGCGCCGCCGGGGCTGGCCATGGCCGTGGTCTGTGCGGCGGCCGCGAAGGCGTCGGAGAAGTCCTTGACCGTGGGGTACCGATCGCCGGGCTGCTTGGAGAGCGCCTTCATGACGACGTTCTCGACGGCCACGGGGAAGGCCAGATCGGGCTTGGCCTTGTTCAGCGTGACCGGCGGCTGCGTGAGTAACTGGGAAAAGAGCTCCCGCGGCGACTTACCCGTGAAAGGCAGGACGCCGGTGAGCAGGAAGTAAGCGAAGGTCGCAAGGGAGTACTGGTCAGCTGCCGGTCCGACCAATTCGCCGGACAGCGCTTCCGGCGCCACATACATGAGCGTGCCGACGAAGAACCCGGCGCGGGTAAGCCGCTGATCCGGGGCGGCGTCGGTATCCGCGGCGATCCCGAAATCGAGCAGCTTCACGTGATGCGTGGCCGGATCGTACATCACATTCTCCGGCTTCAGGTCACGGTGCACGATGCCCACGTCGTGCGCGGCCTGCACCGCGCCGCAGATCTGCGACAGGATTTCGGCGACGTCCTTCGACGACAGCGGACCCGACTTCTCCGCGTACTTGTCGAGAGTGTCACCCCCGGCCCACTCGATGGCGAGGTAGTAGCGCTCGCTGTCGGTTTGACCGTAGTCTAGGGTGCGGATGATGTTCGGGTGTTCTACCCGCGCGCCGAATTGCGCCTCGCGCAGGAATCGCGCGACAGCGGTCTTGTCATGCTGCAGCTTCTCGCGCAGCACCTTGAGGGCGACTGTACCATGCGTGGCATGTTCGGCACGAAACACGGTAGACGTACCGCCCTCGCCGACCTTTCCCCGCACGGTATAGCCGGCCAACGTCGTTCCGACTAGCGTCTCTATGGTCACGGGGCGAACGTAATGCCCGCGTGCGGTACCAGCAAGAAGTTTCTGGACATAAAGTGCAATCCGTGACCAGTTCGTATGATCGGCACGGCTTTAGCGGGTGATCAGCAACCACGGTGGGCACTTTCTGCCTGCACGGACGGTAACATGCGTTTCGTGAACACACGCGCCTTGCCTCTTCGAATTCGCTCCGCGGCGGCCGCCACGACCGCCGTTGCGGTGACGTCAGCCATGCTGGCCGCCTGCTCCGGCAAACGCCCAGCGGTCGGAGCGGGCACTGCTGTAGGGCCGCCCGGACCGGGTGGCGCTGTCGCTCCCGCTGTCGTGGCTGGCTCGCCTGCTGATATGCAGCGCCTCTATCGCAGCATGGGACTCATCGCCGGCACCGGGGCCATCCCATTCGTGTCGTCGGTCTCCTTTCTGCGCGCACCGACTCCCGACAGCACCCTCACCCTGATCGCGCTCAGTATCCCGTCGCGCGTACTCGGCTTCACGCGGCAGGGCGACCGTTATGCGGCGAGCTATGTGGCCCGCCTCGAAGTCCGACAGGGCACCTCGGTCGTGAAGCTCATCGAGGCCACCGAGAAGGTGCTGGTGCCGACCTTCCGCGAAACGTCGCGGTCCGACGAAAGCATCATCTGGCAGCAGTTCCTCAAGCTCGCCCCCGGTCGCTACAGCCTCGCGCTCAGTATCAAGGACGAGGCGAGCATCCGGAATGCGTCGGAGGAAGTGCAGCTCGAAGTGCCACGCCTCGCGCCCGACATGCTGGGCTCGCCGCTGCCCGTGTATGAGGCCATTCCCCGGACGACGGCAGACTCGTTGCCGCGGATTCTTGCCCGCCCCCGTGCCACGGTGGTATTCGGACAGGATTCGCTTCTGCCGCTCTATCTCGACGCGGTGGGTTCAGCCGCGCCGGCCAGCGCGCACGTGCGCATCGTGGGCGAGGGCGACATCCGCCTGTTCGACGCCGACATCGACCTGCCGGCGCGGGGCGACGGCAGGAGCACCACGTACGGGGTGCCGGTGGCCCGCATGGGCATCGGCATCAATACGTTGCTGGTGAGTGTACCCGGACGTGCCGACACGGCGCGTGCGCGTGTGCTCGTGAGCCTCGGCGATGACCTCCCGATCGCCTCGTTCGAGGAGATGTTCACGTACCTGCGCTACTTCACGACGCCGGAGAAGCTACGCACACTGCGCGACGCCACCCCGGCTCAGCGCCCCGACGCGTGGGCCGCCTTCCTCAAGGCGACCGACCCGATTCCTGGCACGAGCGAACACGAAGGATTGCGGGATTACTTCGGGCGCATTCGCGTGGCCAATATCCGTTTCCGCGACGACGGCCCGGTCGGCTGGCAGAGCGATCGCGGCATCGCTTTCGTCGCCCTCGGCGATCCGGATAACATCGTCGACACGGGCATGACCAATCCGAATGCGCGCGTGCGTCAGCAGATCTGGGAATACCGCGAGCTTCGCGTGCAGATCGTGTTCGTCGATCAAACCGGATTCGGACGCTGGCGCCTGTCCACGCAGGGACGCGCGGAACTCGATAACGCGATCCGTCGTCGCATGGCGGCGCGACAGTGAGTGAGGTGCAACGCCCCGCCGCCCCGCGGCTGTTCCTGATCGACGGCTATGCCTTGATTTACCGCGCGTTCTTCGCGCTCATGACGCGCCCGCTCACCACGAGCCACGGAGAGAATACGTCGGCCGCGTGGGGCATCGCGACATTCCTCAAGCGGCTGCTGGTCACGCACAAGCCGGAGTTGCTGGGCTGGGTGCACGACTCGGGCGCGACGTTTCGCGACGACCTGTATCCCGACTACAAGGCCACACGTGAGAAGCTCACCGACGAACTGCAGGCCGACTTCGATCGTGGGCTCGAGCGCATCAACCAGCTGCTCGCGGCGTACAGCATTCCCGTGCTCGCGGTCCCCGGCTTCGAAGCGGACGATGTGATCGGCACGCTTGCGCGCAAAGGCGTGGACGCCGGCTACAACGTGGTGATCGTGTCGGGCGACAAGGATTTTCAGCAGCTCGTGCGTCCCGGCGTGTGGTTGCTCAATCCCGGTCGTGGCGGTCCGGCCAGTGTGGAAGAACAGTGGGTCGGCGTCGAGAACGCGAACGACCGGCTCGGTGTGCCCCCCGAGCGCGTCATCGATTATCTCGCGCTGGTGGGCGATTCGTCGGACAACGTGCCCGGGGTGAAGGGCATCGGTGAAAAGGGCGCGCAGGAATTGATCGCGCAGTACGGCCCGCTGGAAGAGATCATCGCGCACGTGCACGAGATCACGAAGAAGCGGCCGCGGGAAGCGCTGCTCGCACAGGAGGCGGAAGCGCGGCTGTCGAAGCAGCTGGTCACGATTCACCAGGACGTGCCGATCGCGCTCGATCCGTCCACGTTGCAGATGAGCGCGCCGGATACGCAGGCGCTGCGTCATCTCTATCTCGAACTCGAATTCACGTCGCTCCTGAAGGAGCTCGGCGGCAGCGCGGCGGGCAATGCTGTGGCGCCCGCTGAGCTGCTGGTGGCGCGCCCGGCTGAGCTGTCGTCGTTGACCGACGGGCCCACGGAGGCGCCGTCGTATTCCAACCGTCCGGCTGCGTTGGCGATGACGATGGGCGCGAGCGGCGTGCCGGTGTTGGCCGATGCACACTATGCCACCGTGGACACCATGCCGGCGCTCGCGTCGCTGCTGACGCGCGTTCGCGAGGTGCCGTTCATCGCGTTCGATACCGAGACGGTGCCGGAGCCCGGCGCGCCGGCCACGATCGATGCGATGCGGGCCGTGTTGGTCGGCTTGTCGATCGCGGTCGCGCCTGGCGAAGCGTACTACTTGCCCTTCGCGCATCGCCACGACGATGGCAGCGGCAACCTCGCGTTGTTGTCCGGTGACGCCGGCATTGCCGGCCGACGTCTGAATGCCGGGGTTGAGCCGCCGGTGAACTTGCCGGCGTTCGACAGCGAGGCGATGGCGCCGTTGCGCGCGATGCTGGAAGACGCGACGGTGAAGAAGCTGGCGCAGAACGCGAAGTACGATGTGCTCGTGCTGCGCGGCGCCGGTGTGCGATTGTCCGGTCTCGAGTTCGACACCATGCTGGCCAGCTACGTGCTCGATCCCGGGCGCCGTTCGCACGGACTCGACTTGCTCGCGCTTGAGTTTCTCGGTCACACGATGACGGCATATGAGCAGCTGTGCGGCAAGGGCCGCAATCAGCTGCCCTTCGATGTCGTGCCGGTGGATGCGGCGCGCGACTATTCGTGCGAGGACGTCGACATCACGATGCGTTTGCGCGCGAAGCTCGAGCCGATGCTGGGCAGTCACGGCATGTCGGACTTGTTCCGCAACGTGGAGGTGCCGCTGGTCGAAGTGCTGGCCGACATGGAGTGGGACGGCATCGCGATCGACCTCACCTGGTTCGAATCGCTGAAGACGCGATTCAAGAGTGAACGCGAGCGCGTGGAGCAGCTGATTTACGCGGAGGCGGGTCAGGAGTTCAACATCAACTCCAATCCGCAGCTGCGCATGATTCTGTTCGACAAGCTCGGGCTTCCGGTGAAGAAGAAGACGGCCACCGGGCCGAGCACCGATGCGAGCGTCTTGCAGGAGCTGGCGGAAGAGGGCCACACGCTGCCCACGCTGCTGATGGAGTATCGCGAGATCTTCAAGCTGGAAGGCACGTACATCGACGCGTTGCCGAAGCTGGTGCATCCGCGCGATCACCGGTTGCACACGTCGTTCAACCAGACGGTGGCGGCCACGGGGCGTTTGTCGAGTACCGATCCGAACCTGCAGAACATTCCGAACCGTCGTGAACTGGGCCGCGAAATCCGGCGCGGGTTCGTGCCGCGGCCTGGATGGCGGCTGCTCAGCGCCGACTACTCACAGATCGAGCTGCGCTTGCTGGCGCATTTGTCGGGCGATCCAGCGTTCGTGTCGGCGTTCAAGGCGGGTGGCGACATTCACCGGCAAACGGCGGCGATCATCTTCGGCGTGGAGCTGGCCGATGTGACCGGCGAGATGCGGGCACGCGCGAAGACGATCAATTTCGCCACGATCTACGGGCAGGGCGCGCATGCCTTGTCGCGTCAGCTCAAGCTGCCGCATGCCGAGGCGAAGGCGTTCATCGACACGTATTTCGAGCGGTTCGCTGGGGTGAAGGCGTTCCTCGATCGCTGCGTGGTGGAGGCGAAGGCGAAGGGATACGTGGAAACGCTGTTCCACCGTCGTCGCTACATCCCGGAGCTCAAGGAGCGGAACCACAACATGCGGGCTTTCGGCGAGCGGGTGGCGGCCAATGCCCCGATCCAGGGCTCGGCGGCCGACCTGATCAAGATCGCGATGATCCAGGTGCACCGGGCGCTGGCGAGCGAGGGGCTGGCGTCGCGGATGCTGCTGCAGGTGCACGACGAACTGATCTTCGAGTTGCCGGCCAGCGAGCAGGTGGCGTTGTCGGCGCTGGTGAAGCGCGAGATGGAGTCGGCGGCCACGCTCGACGTCCCGTTGCTGGTGGAGATGGGAGTCGGCGACGACTGGGTGGCGGCCAAGTCGTGACGGCCAAGTCATGACGGTATGAGGATTTGCCTCGTTTCTGGTGAGGGGATGGCGCCGTGTGCCTGTACCAGAAGGTGCCCATATAGCGCCACGATAAGCGCATCTTAAGATCACTCGTGTGTTTGTGACCGTGTTCGAATTCTCCATCGCGACCGACCCCGACCCGCAGCGGCGAGCCTCTCGCATGCGGGATGTCACCTTCGCGTCCGGTGCGCGGGAGTTCCGGAAACGCCGGGAGGGGATGATTCACGCGATGGACGGCGGGCTGTGGTTGCACCGGCACGTCTGGCTTGGCCGCCCCATGGTGCACTTCGTGAGCACCAACCGTGCGCTGTTGTTGGCATACGGCGAAGCGGTAGGGATTCCCGAGAGCCGCCTGCAGTACAAGCCGTTGCGCGATCCGCGCACCGATGTGCGTCGCGAGGCTTGGCACTGGGATCTTGGTGGCCCCGTGTATCCGCCGGCGGACGATCGGTTGCTACGCGGGTGCTGAGCACGGCCGGATAAGAACGGAAACTGGCGATTCCGGCCTGAACGGATACGAACGGAGAGCAATCGATAGCAACGGATTCGTTCCGTATGATGCGCTCGCAGTCGTACGCCGATCGTGCCGTACGGCTTTTGAGAATAAAACTGGCTCTTCAGGGTTTCGAGTGGGTCACGGTTCGGCGTGCCGGGGTTCCAAGTCCAATCCGCCGCCGTGAAATCCGATCGCCATCGTGAACGCTTCGCGATTCCGATTCCTGAAGAGCCGTAACACACAAGGTTGATCGCTCGGGGCGGATCCGTTCTTCTCCGTTCGCTATCTGTTCATATCCGTTCAGGCCGGAATCGCTTGTTTCCGTTGTTATCCCCATCCCCATCCCCAGCACTCCGCGATCCGCCGCCAGCCGTTCCAGGGCGAACCGTCCTGCCGGATGGCGTGGGCCTCCGGCCGCAGCGCCCGCTGCAGCAGTTGAAGCCGCACCTGGTCCACCACCAACGCATCCGCGCGTTCTACACCTCACGAAGATTCATGTCGGCGTCGCGTGCGGCGCGCTCGCCTTCTTTCACGTTGACCTTGGCCAAAATGGCGCCGCCGATCACGAAGAATGCGATCACCCAGAGAATCGCGCCGCGGCTGCTGCCCGTCTGCCCGATGGCGATGGCGAAGACCAGCGGTCCGAGGATGCCGCCGAACTTCTCGAACACGGAGTAAAAGCCGAAGAACTCGCCGCTCTTGTGCTTCGGCACCATGCTCGCGAACAGCGACCGACTGAGTGCCTGCGTGCCGCCCTGTACGAGTCCGACGAGCACGGCGAGGACGTAGAACTCGCGTTCCGTGTGAATCCCATACGCGTAGATGCAGATTCCCGTGTAAACCACGAGCCCGAGGAAGATCGAGCGTTTCGCCCCAAGTTTGCCGGCCAGTGTGCCGAACGCGAACGCGAACGGAATGCCCACGAATTGCACCAGCAGGATCGCCTTGATCAGCGCGGGCCGTGCGATGCCGATCTCGGTACCGAAGGCGGTCGCCATCTTGATGATGGTCTGAATGCCGTCGTTGTAGATCGTGAACGCGAGCATGGCGAGGAACGCCTGTTTGTAGTGGCGCATCTCGCGTAGTGTTTCGCCGAGGCGGGAGAAGGCGATCGCGAACGGATTGGCGGTCGATCTCTCATCCGACTCCACCGTCCGCGGCGGTTCCGGGACGGTGCGCAGCACGGGGATCGAGAAGAGCAGCCACCATACACCGACCGACACGAACGCGAGTCGCGCCGGCAACGTGGCCTGATCGGCCGTAATGCCTTCCCCGCTTGGCAGCCCCAGCAGCCCCGGGTTGCTGATCCACGCGAGGTTGATCGCCAGCAGCAGGCCGCCGCCGATATAGCCGATCGCATACGCCGCCGTGGAGACACGATCGATTTCGTCGTCCGTCGCGATGTGCGGCAACAGCGCTTCGTAGAACGTCATGCTGCCCGTGGCGCCGGCGATGGAGAGCACGAACAGCACCGAGGCGAAGAGCAGTTCGCCGCGGTCGATGAAGAACATGCCGGAGGTGGCCACCACGCCAATTAGCATGAAGGCGAACAGGAAGCGCTTCTTGGCTGCCTTGAAGTCGGCGACAGCACCGAGAATCGGCGCCAGGAGCGCGATCACGATGGCGGCAACCGTATTGGCGTAGCCCAAGGACTGTGTAGCGGCCTCCGGCGTACGAGTGGCGCCCGCCACTTGAATGAAGTAGATCGGGAACACCGCCGTGGTGATCACGGTCTGCATAGAGGAGACGGCCCAGTCGTACATTGCCCAGGCACGCAACTCGCGGCGATGCAGGCCGAGTGCGTTCAACAACCCCTTGCGGGACTTTGTGGGGGCATCAGCCATGAGCAGTTTTGGTCGGGAGTCTGGTAACGGGTTTCACTATGCGGCAGAGTATAGTCCGTGCACACACACACGCTGTCCAGTACGCTGAATGACGTCTCCCCGCATTTCTCGATCTCGTTCCCTCCGCGGCGCACTTCGCATGTTCCTCGGCGCGGTGGCCTTTCTGGCGTCCGCGGCCTGCGATCGTCGCCCCTCGGTCTCGACCACCGATTCTGCCTTTGGCGTGGGCGATCTCCCCGGCACGGATCATGTTGCGACTCTCGCCGCCAGCGGCGGTTGGGAATCGGGCGCCGGGCCGTTCATCGTGTTGCCCACCGTTGATGGTGGGCTCATGGCGGGGTCGCTGCTGCGCCCGGACGCCACCGAGTTGACGGTCGGGGACACAACCGGTGTCGGGGCGGCCTCGGTCGATGGTCGCCTCGAGTTGTTCGCGCGTGGCGGTAAAGTCGGTGAGGCACGGCTCGTGGTCGAGGGCGCCCCTCGCGTGGACGACGGGTGCACAGCTTGGCCCGTGGCGCGCCTCGGCGTGGATGCCGACGTGAACGTATCGCCATGGACCGCGGCGATGGTCCGGGGACGCGTGACGGCCATTCCGCTCGATTCGATCGAAGGGCTCGCGCCGCGCGATTCGGCCCGTCTGGCAGCCGACCTCACCCGGCTCGCATCGGGACTGGCCGACGATACCACCGTCACCTTTCGCGGGTTGCCCTTCGTCGTGCTTCGGGCCTGGCGTACACGTGGCCTCGATACGGCGTTCGTCGTGGCCACGCTGGCGCGTCGCGTGAATCAGGAAGACGATCCCAAAGAAGAGCGGCTGGTGATGGTCGTCAATGGGAGCGGAGACAGTGCGAAGGAGTGGGTCGTGGGCTGGCACGAGCGAGCCGCCGGCCATGAAGAAGAGTTGGTGGTGGCCGAGCCGTTGCTCGCCTTTCGGATGGTCGGTGCACCCGATGTCCGGTTGCTCTTCGGTCGCGATGATGGCGTGGCCCTTGGCGCCGCGGTGTTGTCGCGCCGTGCGGATGGCTGGCGCGTGCTCTGGGAGAGCGCGGTCTCGGGCTGCAATTGAGGTCATGATGATCAGGAGCATGCTGGTCGTCACGCTGACCGCGCTGGCGATGTCCCGGAGTGGTGTCGCGAGCGCCGTCGGACGGCCTCCACTGGCAGCCGCCTGTGATCCCGTGGTGTGGCGCCGTGCGTTCGCGCAGTACACCACGAGGTATCCGAAGGCGCGCGCCGTCGATCTGTACAAGTTTGCGCACCATGGTATCATGGGAAGTGAACATGCGGTGCGCGATACGGCTCCGGTGCGCGCGTGGATGACACGTGAATTAGCACAACTGGCGGCAGGTTCGATCGTGCGAACAAATCCCGTGGTCGATCCGCTGGTTGAACCGCTGCCACCCGATGGCCGGTTCGTGCGCATCCATCTCCGTCCGTTCGTGCAGGCGCGAGGCAACACCGAGGCGCTGCTACACGCGTTCATCGCTACCGCCAATGGCGCGCCTGGCGACACCGCACGTTTTGCCTGTGCCGAGTCCGCACTCGGTACATCAGCGGCGGGCGTGCTCTTCGCCGAACAACGGCGGAAGGGTTTTCCCGCCGTGCATCATTCTCCCGGGTACGAGGCGGCGTATGGTCCCGCCTATCGTGTGGTCGAGGCTGCATTGGCACGAACGGTGGCTCCGAAAGTCGAATCGCGCTGAACGAAAAGGCGGACGGTAGACCGGTTGGAAAATGCAAGGCGTGGAATTTGGTTCGCTTGACGCATAGACTCCGCGATCATGACCGACACGATTGCTCCCGCCATTGTCGCGCGCGTCGCGACGGAACTCTCGCTGAATCCGCAACAGGTTCAGCGCACGCTCGCCCTCTTCGCCGAGGGTGCCACCCTGCCGTTCGTCGCTCGATACCGCAAGGAGATGACCGGCGGTCTCGACGAGGTGCAGTTGCGCGATGTGCGCGAGCGCGCTGAATACCTGAACGAACTTGAGGATCGCCGCACCGCGGTGCTGAAGAGCATCGACGAACAGGGCAAACTGGACGACAGGCTCAAGGCGTCGATTCTGTCGGCGGACACCAAGCAGGCGCTCGAGGATCTGTACTTGCCGTTCAAGCCCAAGCGTCGCACGCGCGCCATGATTGCGCGCGAACGCGGACTTGGGCCCTTGGCCGAGGGCGTGTGGAGCGGTTCCCTCGATGATGTGGCCGCACTGGCGTCGGCCGCTGCGTACGTGCTGCCGGAGGTCGACGGCAAGCCATCAGAGGTACCGACGGTGGAAGCGGCCCTGCAGGGCGCGCGCGACATCCTGTCCGAGCAGGTCGCCGAAGATGCACTCATTCGTGGCTGGGTGCGCGAGATCACACGCGCCAAGGGTGTGGTGAAGAGCAGCGTGATGACCGGCAAGGCGAGCGACGAGTCGAAATTCAAGGATTACTTCGACTATTCGGAATCGCTGGGCACGATTCCCAGTCATCGTATGCTGGCGATCCGCCGTGGTGAGACCGAAGGTGAGTTGATGTGGCGCGTGGAAGCCCCGGTCGAGGAGATCAACGCACGTATCGCGCGCGAAGTGACGGGCTCCCGCAAGGCGTCGCAGCAGCTCACGCTGGTGGCCGCCGATGCCTACAAGCGCCTGCTGTCGCCGGCGATCGAAGTGGAATTGCGCGTGGAGCTCAAGACGCGCGCCGACGACGAGGCGATCACGATCTTCGGTCGCAATCTCGAGCAGTTGCTGTTGTCGTCACCGGCCGGCGAGAAGCGCGTGGTCGGCCTCGATCCCGGCTTCCGTTCGGGTGTGAAGGTGGCGGTGGTAAGCGCGACGGGTGCGCTGGTGCACACCGACACGTTGTATCTGCATCAGGAAGACCGGTTCGCCGGGGCGATTCGGATGCTGTTGCAGCGCTTCACGCCGGAGCTCATCGCGATCGGCAACGGCACCGCCAGCCGCGAAACGGAGAACCTCACCAAGGCCGCGATGCGTGAGCTCGATCCACCGGTGGGTGGTGAGCGGCCGCAGGTGGTGGTCGTGAATGAGGCCGGTGCGTCGGTGTATTCGGCCTCCGACCTCGCGAGAGCTGAATTCCCGGAACTCGACGTCTCGCTGCGTGGTGCGGTGTCGATCGCCCGTCGCTTGCAGGATCCACTGGCCGAACTGGTGAAGATCGACCCCAAGAGCATCGGTGTCGGCCAGTATCAGCACGACGTGAATCAGTCGCGTCTCAAGCAGCGGCTCGACGATATCGTAGAAAGTTGTGTGAATCGCGTGGGCGTCGAGGTGAACACCGCGTCGGCCGCGCTGTTGGGCTACGTGGCTGGCATCGGCCCCGGTCTGGCGCAGGCGATCGTTTCCTTGCGCGATCAGCGTGGCCGTCTCACCTCTCGTGCTGACCTCAAGGATGTTCCGCGTCTCGGTGCCAAGGCCTTTGAACAGGCCGCCGGCTTCCTGCGGGTGCGAGGCGGTGTGCATCCGCTCGATTCGAGCGCCGTACACCCGGAGCGCTATTCGCTGGTGGAGCGCATGGCCAAGGATCTGAAGGCTGAAGTGAGCTCGCTGGTCGGTAACGAAACGCTCGTCGATTCGATCGAACTCACGAAGTACGTGAGCGAGGATGTCGGGATGCCCACGCTGCGCGACATTGTGGCCGAGCTGAAGAAGCCGGGTCGCGACCCGCGCGCTGCGTTCGAGCCGCCCGCCTTCCGCGAGGACATCCAGAAGCCGTCAGACTTGCTGCCCGGCATGGTGCTCGAGGGTGTGGTCACGAATATCGTGGCGTTTGGCGCCTTCGTGGACATCGGTGTGCACCAGGATGGTCTGGTCCACGTGAGTCAGCTGGCCGATCGCTACATCAAGGATCCCAACGACGCGGTGAAGGTTGGGCAGAAGGTCAAGGTGACGGTGCAGGCGATCGATCTGGCCCGTGGCCGGATCGCCCTCAGCATGCGCAGCGACGGCGGCAGTGGGACCGGCAAGCCTCTGGGCGGTGGTGAACGGGGGGAAGGCGGGACGCGGCGCGACGTGACGTCGAATAACCGAGGGCCGGCGCGACCGGCGCCGACCAGCAAGGGGGCGGCGAAGCCCTTCGTGCCGACGAAAGGGGCCGTGGCTCCCAACGGGATTCGCTTCAAGTAGCAGCCGTTGGAGATCGTGTGGTTAGACTTCGCTGGTCATGATTCCCGTCTTGTTAGAGCAGTGCTTTCCGCCGGATGTACGCGAACGCGGGGAAGCGTACATCGATTCCTCCGTGCTCACCATCGAGCACGTCGACGCCGGTTTGGCCACCGCCGCGGTGCAGGGCACTCGGAGGTATGGAGTGTTTCTGCGCCCGCGCCCGGGGCGGCTGCACCTTGGCTGTACCTGCCCGCACGGGCAGGAGCACGGCGCGTGCAAGCATTTGTGGGCGCTGCTGCGCGTGCTGGACACTCAGGGCACGCTGGCGCCGCTGCTCGGGACCGCCGCGTCGTCGGCGGAGGAGCCGCAGGTCATCTTTGAGCGCCACGCGCTGGCGGTGATGAAGCCCCAGGCGCGCGCCCTCGAGGCTAAGGATTCGGCGCCAGAGTGGCAAAGGGCGCTGCGTGACACGGGCGGCCGCCAGCGGTCGGTGTTCACCGATACGCGGGTGACCAACCGCGCCACGTCGCTTCCGACCGACCGGCGTATCGTGTATCTCGTACATCTCACCGAGAGCGCGCAGCACCGTGGCGTGCGGGTGGAGATCTCCACGCAGCGCCGAGACCGCGACAGCGTGTGGGAAGCCCCGAAGCATTTCCCGTATTCCATCGATGCGTGGTGCAACGCTCCCGATCCCGTTGATCGACAGATCGCCGAGATGCTGCTGGGCAGCTCCGACGCACAGGGGATCGCGACGATGCCCACCGGTGGATTCATCGTGCGCCCGCGGGCCTATCGCACCACGTTGCGCATGATCTGCGACACGGGCCGCGCGCGACTGCGCAGCAATCGCCCGTCGCTCGACACGCGGATGATCTCGTGGGATGACGGCACGCCGTGGCAGGTGGCCATGCGGCTCGAGCGTCCCGCGCCCGAGCAGTATCAGCTGGTCGGTGAACTGCTGCGCGACGAGACGGTGCGTCCGCTCAGCGACGCGAACTGGATTCACGAATCGGGACTCGTGCTCTTCGGCGAATCGCTGTCGCGTCTCGACAGCGATCAGGTGTGGCCGCTGGTGCAGAAGCTCTGGACCGCCGGCGAGTTCGAACTGGGCGACGATCCGTCGGCGTTCCTGGCCGAGTACCATGCGCTGCCGAACATGCCGCGCTTGTCGCTGCCCGCCGGTGAAATGCACATCGAGAGCGACGCGGCCCCGGTCCCGATGGTGCGCATTACGAGCGGCGCCGGTTCGTGGCGCGCGTCGCCGTCGTGGCTCACCCTGCGCTTCCGCTACGGCGCGGAGTCCGTGGACGCGGCGTCCACGGCGTCCACGTGCTTCGACAAGAAATCCCGCACGCTGTATCGTCGCCGTGCGGCGGCCGAACGGAATGCGATGACGCGGCTGCGGGCGCTCGGCGCGCAGGAGATGTACTCGTATGCCGAAAGTCGCATGTCGCTGGTGGTGCAGCCCCACACGTTGCCGCGCCTCATCGCTGCACTCGTGCGCGAGGGATGGCTGATCGAGTCCGATGGTGCGACGTTCGTGGCACCGAGTCCGTTGCAGGTGCGGGTGAGCTCGGGTATCGACTGGTTCGATCTTACCGGGACGCTGCGCTATGGCGACCACGAGCTCACACTGTCGCAGTTGCTCACGGCGATGGACGAGGGCAACGAACTGATCGAGTTCGGGAATGGCGTGATCGGGTTCCTGCCCGAGGAGTCGCTCGACGAACTGCGTGCGTTGCTGGCGATCGGGGTGCGCCGCGGTGAGGGGATCCGGTTCCGTTCGTCGCAGCTGGCATTGCTCGATGTGCTGCTGGCGGCGCTGCCCGATGTCGATGTGGACGAAACACTCGCGTCGGGCCGCGCCGAACTGAAGAAGTTCCGGGGGATCAACGCGATCCCGGTACCGCGTGGCTTCGTGGGCACGTTGCGCGGCTATCAGGAAGAGGGGCTGTCGTGGTTCGGCTTCCTGCGTCGCTTCGCACTGGGGGGATGTCTGGCCGACGACATGGGCTTGGGCAAGACGATTCAGGTGCTGGCCATGCTCGAAGCGAGACGCGAAGAAGGCGCCGGTATGTCGTTGCTGGTGGTGCCGCGTTCGCTCGTGTTCAACTGGGTGCGTGAGGCGGCGCGCTTTACGCCGCAGCTCAAGGTGCACGATCTCAGTCACGCCGAACGGTCGGTCGAGGATCTCGACACGGTCGACGCGCATCTGGCGATCACGACCTATGGCACGTTGCGCCGCGATATCGCGCGACTCGGTTCGCGCCGATTCGATTACGTGATTCTCGACGAGGCGCAGGCGATCAAGAACGCCGGCACCGCGACCGCCAAGGCGTGTCGGTTGCTGCAAGCCGATCACCGGCTCGCGTTGAGTGGCACGCCGATCGAGAATCGGATCGAGGAACTCTGGAGTCTGTTCGAGTTCCTCAATCCGGGCATGCTGGGTGCGGCCACGACGTTCAGCTCGGCCACCCGCACGCTGGCAGCGCTTCGCCCAGGCATGCCGGCCGGCGTGGGTGTGTCGGCGCAGGAACTGCTGTCGCGCGCGCTGCGTCCGGTGGTGTTGCGGCGCACGAAGGCCATGGTGGCGAAGGAACTGCCGGCCCGCATCGAACAGACGATCGAAGTCGAGCTGGAGCCGGCGCAGCGCGCGTTCTACGAGCAGCTGCGGAGTCAGTATGCCGCCAGCCTGCTCGATCGGGTGGAGCGCGACGGCATCGGCAAGTCCCGCATGCACATCCTCGAGGCGCTGCTGCGGCTGCGTCAGGCGGCCTGCCACCCGGCGCTGGTCGATCCGACGATGGCCTCGCTTCCCTCGGCCAAGCTCGACGCGGTCGTCCCGGCGCTGCAGGAGAT